>JAGPDF010000084.1:0-11413 GCA_018057705.1 Thermoanaerobaculia bacterium
CGTCGCAGTCGAAATCGCCAGCGGCAAGCGCGGTGCCGAAACCGGCGTCGGCCTGGGGGCCGATTCCGAGGCCGTCCGAGGCCTGACTCCAGAACTGGGTGCCGACGGGGCCGAGCTCTCCGGGTTGCGCGAACGACGGTGCGGCGGGCAGGGTGGGGAGGAGGGCGACGAACGCCAGCAAGGAGGTGCGGTTCCTTCGGGGCATCTGGATCTCCTTTCCGAGATCCGCAGAGACTCGCCCCGCCCCCGGTCCGCTGTCTTTCCCGATCGGTTACCTGGTTCTCACGGAATCCTTCCGCCTTTCCCTAGAATGCGGTCATGAGCCGGGAGGACGCAGCGGAGAAGGGGCGGCCGTTCGAGATCGGACCGTGGCGGGTCGAGCCCGGGCTCGACCGGATCCGGCGCGGGAGCGATTCGGTCGCGCTCGAGCCGAGGGCCATGGACCTGCTCGTCTTTCTGGCGCGCCACGCGGGCGAGACGGTGTCGAAAGAGACCCTTCTGCAAGAGGTCTGGAAGGGCGCCTTCGTCGTCGAAGGCGTCATCCCGAAAACACTCTCCGCCTTGCGGGCGGCGCTCGGCGACGACGCCTCGCACCCGACCTTCGTCCTTACCGTGCCGCGACGCGGTTACCGTCTCGTCGCGCCAGTGCGCTGGCTCGAAGAGCCGCCGGGTGGAGATCCGGGGCCGGCCGGCGCGGAGCTGCTTGCGGCTGGCGGCGCGGCGGAGATCTCGGAGCGTCGTGCGGTGCCTCCGGTCGAGGGAGACAAGCCAGCGCTCGCGGGAAGCCCGAGATGGCTCCCCGCGGACCGTCGCCGCCGCCTGATTTCCATGACGCTCGGGCTCGCCGTGGCCGGCACTCTGGGGTGGCTCGTCCTCGCCTCGGGCGAGCACCCCCTCTTCGCGCCGTCGCGTTCTGCCCCTCCCGTCCCCGATGCGGTCGAGCGTCTGGTGCTCGAGGCGCGCAACCTCTGGGCGCAACGCGGAGTCGAGTCGGTGCGTCGTGCCACCGAACTGATGCAGGAGGCGGTGAAGGAGGCTCCGGCATCGGCCGAGGCTCACGCCTGGCTGGCGCTCTCGTTGATGACCCGGGCGAGCTACCTCGGCGGGGGAGAGGCCGCCTGCGCACAGGCTGCCGAGCAGGCGCGGCTCGCGATCGGGCTCGATCCGGACGATCCGATCGCGCTCTGCGCGGCGGGATTCCTGGCGCTCCAGGTCGATTTCGACGCCCGGCGCGCGATCGCGAATCTGGAACGATCGGTCGCGCTCGATCCGAAGTTCGTGCCGGCGCGACAGTTCCTCGCCGAGGCGTTGACGATCGCCGGCGAGCACGAGCGCGCCCTCGCGGAGATCGATCAGGCGCTGGCGCTCGAACCCCTCTCGGCGCTCCTCTACGGTGTCCGCGGCAACATCCTCCTGCGAGCGGATCGACCGCTGGCGGCGCTGGAGGCCTATGAACGCGTGCTCGTTCTCGAGCCGAAGTTCACCTGGGTGTACCGCAATCGCGCCCGGCCGCTCGTCCAGCTGGGCAGGGAGCAGGAGGCCCTGGAGTCGCTCTATAGCGAGAGGCGTCTCACGAACGAACGTCCGGAGCATCTGGCGACCCTGCGTGCGGCCATCGATCGCGAGGGGTTCGAAGGCTACTGGCGTTGGCGACTCGAGCGCTACGCGGCGCTGCGCGCGCAGGGCATCGAACCGCGCTCCTTCCCGCTGGCCGAGGCGCTCGCCGGGGCGGGCGAGCCGGAGGCGGCGCTCGCCGAGCTCGCCCGATCCGCCGTCTGCCCGGACGTCGACACTTTCCTCTACGGCCGCGAGAGCCCGGCCTTCGACAGTCTGCGCCACGACCCGCGCTTCGTCGCGATCTACGCGCGATTCGGCCTGTAGACTGCCCGGATGTCGGATCTGTCCGGAGCGGTCGTCCTCGCTCTCGTCGCGGCGGTCGGCTGGTCGTTGTTCGACCTCGAACGGCGCCTCCTCTCGGCGCGCGTCGAGGCGATGGCGCTGGTCGCCTGGGTGACGCTCGGAGCGCTGCCGCCGCTGGCGATCTGGGCGGCGCTCAGCGGGGCGAGTGGCCCTCAGGGAGTCCTGCAGGCAGAGCCCGGCTACTGGCTGCCCGCGATCAGCTCGGTCGTGATCAACCTGGTCGCGAACTTCACCTACTTCCGCTCGCTGCAGCTCTCGCCGCTCTCCAAGACACTGCCGATGCTCTCCTTCACGCCCGCCTTCGCCGCCGTCCTCGCGGCGCTCTTTCTCGGCGAGCGCCTGGGCCTGCGAGCCGTCGCCGGGCTCCTTCTCGTGGTGTTCGGAGCGCTGTTGCTCACGCTGCGCGAAGGGAGCGGTCTGCAGGGATTCTTCTCCGGCCTCCTCGAGGACCGCGGCTGCCGTCTCATGGTGGGCGTCGCTCTCCTCTGGTCGGCGACCCTGCTGCTCGACAAGCAGGCGCTGGCCGCCGGGTCGCCGCATCTGCACGCACTGGTGCTGAATGGCGGCGTGGCGCTGGGCGCCTTGTCCGTGCTCGGTGTGCGCGGCGACCTGCGAACGCTCGGGGGCTTGCGCGGCAGCGGATGGCTGCTGATGCTCGCGGTCGCCACGGGTGCCGTCGCGCTGGGCAGTCAGCTCGTGGCGCTCGGCGGGGTTCCGGTCGGTTTCCTCGAAACCGTGAAGCGTGGAGTCGGGGGAGTTCTCGCGGTGGTGTGGGGGCGCACTCTCTTCGCCGAGCCGGTGACCGCGGCCAAGTTCGCGGCCGTCGGTCTGATGACCGTGGGCGTCGCGCTGGTCGTGCTCTGACCGGACCCCACCGCCGGCGGCACTTCGATTATTCTTCCGCAATCGTGACGCGAGACCTTCCTGCCGCTGAACCGGTGGCCGCGAGCCGGGAGTGGCGCCGGCGGTGGCGGGTTGCGGCAGGGCTCGCGCTCACGGTGCCGATGCTTCTTGCCACGGTGGCCCAGGCGGAGGCCGGCGATCTCGCCCGGCTGCGCGATCCGATGACCGCCGGCCGGCCTTACAGCCGGCTCTTCCAGGATGTCGACGGGCTGCCGCAGAACACCATCCACGCCCTGACGGTCGATCGTGAGGGCTCGCTCTGGGTCGGGACTCAGGACGGAGCGGCCGCCTACGACGGACACGCCTGGACGCGTCTCGACCTGCCGCATCCGGACCGGTCGAACTTCGTGCGCTCGATGCTCGAATCCCGCGACGGTTCGCTCTGGTTCGGGCGCCAGACGGGTGGGCTGGCGCGTCGGCGCGACGGCAAATGGGTCGACGTCGATTTCGGTTCCACCGGACTCGAGGAGAAGCGGGTCAACGCCCTGCTCGAGACCCAGGGTGCCGAAGGCAGCCCGGTGCTCTGGGTGGGGACCGCCGACAGCGGAGTGCTGCGCTTCGACGGAGCGAACTGGACCGGCTTCGGACCGGCGGCCGGTCTGCCGAGCGCCCAGGTCTGGTCGCTGCTCGCGACCGACGGCGCCGAGGGGCGGCGGTTGTGGATCGGTACGACGGCCGGTCCGGCGACGCTGCGGCTCTCGGACGGCCGGATCGAGATTCCCGAGGGTGCCCCGAACGAATCGGTGAGCAGTCTTCTGGAGACCAAGAGTGCGGACGGCCTGCCGGCAGTCTGGGTCGGAACCTACGGTGGCGGGCTGTGGAGCTTCCGTGGCGGCGTCTGGCGCCGGTTCGGTCTCGCCGAGGGTCTGCCGAGCCTGTTCGTCACCGATCTCGCCGCGAGCCCGTCCGGTGGCGCCGATGCCCTCTGGATCGCGACCGACGGCGGCGGCGTCGCGCAGTTGCGTGACGGGGCGATCCGCACCGTGGAGCTCGGAGCCCTCCTCGCTTCGCGTGCGGTGTACAAGGTCCTCGAGACGCGTGCCGAACAGGGCGCCCAGGCGGTCTGGCTCGGAACCCGCAACAACGGGCTGATCCGCATGACCGAGGGGCTCTGGCGAGCCTTTCAGCCGTTCCCGGAGACGCCGAATGTCCCGGTCACGGCGATCCTCCACCGCGCCGAGCCCAACGGAGGGACGTCACTCTGGCTCGGTACCGACGGGTACGGTGTCGCAGTCTGGCGAGCCGGCGTGTGGACGAGGATCGATCAACGGTCGGGTGCGCTCGGCAACGACACGGTCCTCACGCTGGCCGAGTCGAGGGCGATCGGCGGCCGCCGCCGGATCTGGGTCGGAACCCGAAACGGTGGTCTGTCGAGCTTCGACGGCGAGCGCTGGCAGCGTTTCGATCAGGCCGGTGGCGACCTGCAGAGCGACCTCGTGCAGTCTCTGGTCGAGACCGTGGATGCCGACGGCAAGGGCACACTCTGGGTGGGGACTCGGAACGGACTCGACGCTTTCGATGGCGATCGTTGGCGCCGCAGCGGCGAGGAGGCGGGCCTCGGCGGCAACTCGATTCTCGCGCTCCTCGGATCGCGGGATCGCGCCGGCGCGGGTGAGCTCTGGGTGGGCACGACGAACGGCCTGTTCCGCAACTCCGCCGGCGCCTGGCGGCACTGGGACGAGGGTTCGGGCCTCAGCAATCGTTCGGTGCAGTCGCTTCACCAGAGCACCGCCGCCGACGGGCGCCGAATGCTCTGGATCGGAACGGACGGCGGTGGCGCCCTGGTCCTCGCCATGGACGATCCCGAGCCCACCCCCAAACCGATCTCCGGGCTCGGAGCTCCCCCGCTACCCAACGGCACGATCTATTCGATTCTCGAGGACCGCAACCGCCGGATCTACCTGTCCACGAATCGGGGCGTGTCGCGCCTCACGCCGACCGCGAGCGGGTATGCCAAAGAGGAGTTCACGACCGAGCACGGTCTGCCGCTCAACCAGGGTAACCGCGGTGCCGGCCGCGTGGACGAGGCGGGGCGCCTCTGGATCGGAACGATCGGCGGCGCTGCGGCCTTCGACCCCGCCGGGGAGTTCCGCGATCACCGGCCGAAGCGTCTCCGCCTGACCGCCCAGCCGGTCGGTTGCGCGGAGTGCCGGCTGTTCGATCGCGGCGCCCTGGCGCACGACCGGAACCGGATTCACTTTCAGTACGCCCTGCTGAGCTTCTTCGGCGAGCCGCTGACTCGCTACCGCACGCAGCTTTCGGGCTACGACGAGAATCCGTCGACCTGGACCTCCGCGGTGAGTCGCGAGGTCGCGGCGCTCGGTCCGGGCAGTTACGTCTTTCGCGTCTGGGGAAGGGATGCTTCGGGCAACATCGCGGGGCCGGAGGAGCTCTCCTTCGTGATCCGGCCCGCACCCTGGCAGACGCGGTGGGCGCAGCTGCTGCTGCTCTGCGCGGCCGGATTCCTGGTCTTTCTCGCTCTCCGGGCGCGCTCCCGGGCGCATCTTCGACGCGAGAAGGCGCTCGAAGAGCTGGTGGACGCGCGTACCCGACAGCTGCAACGTGCCAACGAGCTGCTGGTGGATCTCTCTTACGTCGACGCGCTGACTTCGGTGCCCAATCGACGCCGCTTCGACGAGCTGTTTCAGGACGAGTGGAAGCGCTGTCTGCGCGCCGGGTCGCCGCTGTCGCTGGTGATGATCGACATCGACAGTTTCAAGGGTTACAACGACACCTACGGCCATCTCGTCGGAGACGAATGCCTGCGGTCGGTGGCGCTCTGCCTCGCTGACGGCCTGGTGCGCCGCGGCGACGCGATCGCGCGCTACGGCGGCGAGGAGTTCGCCGTCATCCTGCCGGCGACAGAGACTGCCGGAGCGCTGCTCGTGGCCGAGCATCTGCGCCGGCGGGTCGAGCGCCTGGGCGTTCCGACGGCGGCGTCGAAGGTGGGCCGGGTGGTGACCGTGAGCTGCGGTCTCGCCACTACGCAGCCGACGATCGAGCAGGACCCCGCCGAGCTCTTCCGCCGCGCCGACGAGGCGCTCTACCGCGCCAAACGCGCCGGCGGCAACGCCACGCAGACGGGTTGACCCGGCGGTGGGTGCGGCGGGCGACGGCGGGCGCCACTGACGTCGCCGGCTCCGCGACCTCCCGCAGCGAAGGACTCTCCGGGATTTCAGGCCAGCGGCCAGCGGCGGGCGAGGTCGCGGCTGGCGGTGTAGTGCGCCAGGAGCTCGGCCATCGAATCGCCGCCGAACTTCTCGAGGCAGGCGTCGGCGAGGACGAGGGCGAGCATCGACTCCCCGATGACGCCGGCTGCCGGCAGCGCCGTGACGTCGCTGCGTTCGTACTGCGAGAGGTGCGGCTCGGCGCTGCCCAGGTCGTCGAGATCGACGCTCGGCAGGCCCGCGCGGAGGGTCGCGATCGGCTTCTTGTAGAGCGTTACCACGACGTCCTCGCCGTTGGTGATGCCGCCCTCGAGCCCGCCGGCGCGATTCGTGGCGCGCGGGAACCGGCCGTCCGGCGAGCGCTGGAGAATGGCGTCGTGCGCCGCGCTCCCGGGACCGCGGCTCGCCGCGATCGCCGAACCGAGCTCGACCGCCTTGACGGCCGGCACCGACATCATGGCCTGCGCGATCCGCCCGTCGAGCTTGTCGTTCCAGGCGACGTGCGAGCCGAGCCCGACCGGCACGCCGTGGGCGATGATCGTGACCGCACCGCCCAGGGTATCGCCCTGGGCTTTCGCCGCGTCCACGGCGCGCACCATCTCGGCTTCGAGCTCCGGGTCCACGGCGCGCAGCGGTGAGTCGTCGTCGACCCGGCGGATCTCCTCCCAGGAGGGCGTCGCCCGTCCGGCGCCGACCGGCCCGAGAGCCACCACCCCGCTCGCGATCTCGACGCCGAGCCGGGCGAGGAGCATCTTGGCGAGGGCGCCCGCGGCGACCCGCGCCGTGGTCTCGCGCGCCGAAGCCCGCTCGAGAATGTCGCGCAGGTCGCGGCGCAGGTACTTCTCGCCGCCGGCGAGGTCGGCATGCCCGGGACGGGGGCTCTTCAGCCGCCGCAACTCGGCGAAGGCCGGGTCGATCTCCGAAGCCACGGTCGACATGGCGCGCAGCCAGGCCGGCGAATCGAGATTCTCGATCCACAGGGCGATCGGCGACCCCAGCGTCTCGCCGCCGCGGACGCCGCCGCGAATCGTCGCCACATCGCGCTCGATCTGCATGCGCCGGCCACGGCCGTAGCCGTGCTGGCGGCGGGCCAGATCGCGCGTCAGAAGGCCGGTGTCCACCGCCAGGCCCGCCGGCATGCCGGAGAGGATCGCGGTCAGGCCGGTGCCGTGGCTTTCGCCGGCGGTGATGAGGGAGAGGCGGCGGAGCAAGGTGCGATCAGTCTACCGTGGCTGCGGCGTTGCCGATCGGCAGGTAGCGCTCGAACGGTGCCTTGAGCTCCTCGGGGAAGCGCACCGGCCGGCGCGTCCCGGCGTCGACCCACACGTGCTCGGTCGAGGCGGTGGCGAGGAGCGTGGCGCCGGCCGCGCCGGCGGGGTCGCCGCGCTCGATCCGGTACTCGAAGGTCACCCCGCGACTGCTGACCTTGTCGACCCAGCAGGCGGCGCGGACGGTGTCGCCATAGCGGGCCGGCGAGCGGTACGACAGGTGGACGCCGGTCACCAGCAGCAGGAGGCCGCGCTTCTCGATCTCGGCATAGTGGAAGCCGGCTTCGAGGCAGAGGCGGGTGCGCGCGAGCTCGCACCAGACGATGTAGTTGGCGTGGTGCACCACGCCCATCTGGTCGGTCTCGAAATAGCGCACCTCCACGTCGACGTCGACATGGTGGGGTGGCAGCCGGTGGCTCAGAACGGCCTCAGCGCGGCGGGTAGGCGGTGAGGTAGAAGTAGGCCGCTTCGAGCTCGTGGTCGCGCAGGTAGGTGACCTCGGGCCCCTTGCCCTTGAGTCCGCCCTGGGCGCCCTGGCTCCGATGCCGTGACCCGGCGACGAACTGCTTCGCCGAGTGCGAGGCGGTCATGCCGGAGAGGGGCGGAATGGCCGACTCGGTCGGACGCTTGCCGGTCGCCGGCGAGGCCTCGTGGCAGGTCTGACAGGTGCCCTTGACGATCAGCTCGCCGACCCGGTCGACCGGCAGCTGGAGCGTGCGGTCGGCGTGCTTCGGATCCTCGATCGACGCCAGGTGCTCGAGATAGCCGAGGAGGGCCTCGGACTCTTCGTTGGCCAGAAAGTTGAAGCCCGGCATCGAGCGCCCGCCGGCGGTGATCTGGTGCTGGAGGAGCTTCTCGGCGAGCTTCGCCCGGTCGGCTGCGCCCGCGCCCTGATCCTTCTGCCACTCGGCGGAGGTCGCCTTGACGAGGTTCACCAGCGGCAGGATCTCGGGCGCCATGCCGCGGCCGCCGGCGCCGTGGCAGGAGCGGCAGGTGAAGCGGAAGAGATCGGCGCCGCGCACTTCGAAGCCCTTGCGCAGCCAGCTCCCGTCCTTCGGGGCCGGGGCCGCGAGCTCGGGATCCTGCTCGTTCGGTCCCAGGGCGCCGACCCTGCCGAGCGCGGACTTGTCGAAGTTGCGGCCGAGCTTGTCGAGCCAGGAGGGGCCGGTCGCCGGAGTCGCTTCGGGGGTCGCGGCGAGGGCGGCGGAGCCGAAGGCGGCGGCGGCGAAAAGTCCGATCAGGGAGGGACGCAGAAAAGCGCGGAGTCCGTGCACGCAGGTCATGGCCGAAAATCTAGCACGGCCGGATCGACCGGGCGACTGCCTCGCGGGGTAGCCGGGCAACGCGGGGCGACTCGTGTGGTTGGAATTCGGTATCCTTCATGCTTCCGGCGCCCGGCGCCAGCCGAGCCACTCCGAGCCCCGACGCCCATGCCCATCTACCCCTACAGAGAGAAGCTGCCGCAGCTCGGAAGCGGGGTCTTCCTGGCGCCTTCCGCCGATCTCGCAGGAGAGATCGAGGTGGGGGACGACAGCTCGTTCTGGTTTCACACCGCGGCGCGGGGCGACGTGAACTGGATCCGGGTCGGGGCGCGGACCAGCGTCCAGGACGGCACCATCCTGCACGTCACGCACGAGCGCTTTCCGCTGCTCATCGGGGATGACGTCGTCATCGGCCACAGCTGCATGATCCACGGCTGCACACTTGCGGACGCCTGTCTGGTGGGCATCGGAGCGCGGGTCCTCGACGGCGCGGTGGTCGAAAGCGGCGCCCAGGTGGGCGCCGGGGCCGTCGTGCCGCCCGGGATGCGGGTGCCGGCGGGGCAACTCGCGCTCGGCGTGCCGGCGAAGATCGTCCGGCCGCTCTCCGATGCCGAGCGCGAAGCGATCCGCGAGATCGCCCGGCGTTACGTCCGGGTCAAGAACGAGTATCTCGCGACACTGGGCAGGGGCTTCTGAGGAGGGTGAAGATGGCGCAGCGCTTCCAGGCACCGAAGGGCACGCGCGACATCCTGCCCGCCGACTCGGCCCTCTGGGCCGCCGTCGAGGCCGTGGCGCGGGCGGTCTTCGGTCGCTACGGCTTCCGCGAGATCCGCACCCCGATCTTCGAGGAGACCGAGCTCTTCGCGCGCGGCGTCGGCGAGTCGTCCGACATCGTCGGCAAGGAGATGTACTCGTTCGTGGACAAGGGCGACCGCAATCTGACGCTGCGCCCCGAGAACACGGCTGCGGTCGTGCGGGCCTACGTCGAGCACGGCATGGCGCGGCAGCCGCAGCCGGTGAAGCTCTTCTACATCGGCCCGCAGTTCCGCTACGAGCGGCCGCAGAAGGGCCGCTATCGCCAGTTCCACCAGATCGGTGCCGAGCTCCTTGGCGGCAAGGGCGCGGAATCGGACGCCGAAGTCCTGCTGATGCTCGTCGCGCTCCTGGGCGAGCTCGGATTCCGGGACCTCAAGGTGCTGATCAACACGGTCGGCGACGAGGCCTCCCGTTCCGCCTACAGGGAGGCCCTGGTCGGCTATCTCGAGTCGCATCGCGAGAAGCTCAGCGACGAGAGCCTCCGGCGCCTGTCGACGAATCCGCTGCGCATCCTGGACAGCAAGAGTCCCCAGGAGCAGGAGCTCCTTGCCGGGGCGCCGCAACTGCGCGACTCGCTGACGGGAGAGAGCCGCGCCCACTTCGCGGCGGTCTGCGCCGCCTTGCAGCAGTTCGACGTCGCCTTCGAGGTTTCGCCGCGGCTGGTGCGCGGCCTGGACTACTACACCAATACCGTCTTCGAGATCGTCTCCGAGGGCCTGGGGTCGCAGAACGCGATCTGCGGCGGCGGGGCCTACGAGGGGCTGGTGGAGGAGCTGGGCGGCTCGCCGACCTATGGCGTCGGTTTCGCCATCGGCGAAGACCGGCTGCTCGATGTGCTGCCCGCCGACTCGCCGGCGCGCCGGGCCGGCCTGTTTCTCTCTGTCGGACCGGTGGTGGTCACCGACTCGGAAAAGCTTCCAGTAAAAGAAGGCGAGACTTCGACGGTGTTCGGACTGGTCGAGAGGTTGCGGCGTTCCGGGATTCCGTCGGTCGAAGGGGCAGGAAAGCAGGAGAAGGTCTACGAACGCGCCGTGGCGATGCTTTCTCCCGCCATCGTGTACATCGGTGAACGACGACCCGGCGACGGCGCCTGCAATGTCCGCATCCTTTCGACCGGCGAGCGCCTGCAACTCGACGAGTCGGAGCTCGCGCCGACTCTGAAGAGATTTTTTCCCTTTACTGGAGCTTTTGAGAGCCCTGCGCCCGCGATGTCGTTGCCCGCGGATGCGGTCGCCGATGTGGACGAAGAGTGAGCATGCCCTACGGGCACGAGGTGAGGTCATGAAGCGCAGAGGAGCAGGAACGCTGTCGCGTGCGGATATCGGATCGAAGGTCCTGTTGAAGGCCTGGGTGCAGCGGCGTCGCGACCATGGCGGCGTCCTCTTTCTCGACCTCCGGGACCGGAGCGGCGTCGCTCAGGTCGTGGCGAAGCCCGACCAGTCGGCCGAAGCCCTGGCGGCGCTCGACCCGGTGCGCTCCGAGTGGGTGGTGGAGGTCTTCGGCACGGTGATCGCGCGCGATCCCGAGGCCGTGAATCCGAAAATGACGACCGGCGAGGTCGAAGTCCTGGCCGAGCGCGCCGTGGTGCTCTCGAAGGCCGACCCCCTGCCGTTCGCGATCGACTCGCGCGCCGAGGTGGCGGAGGAGACCCGCCTCAAGTACCGGTTTCTCGACCTGCGGCGACCGGAGTTGGCGAGGAACTTCCTGCTGCGCCACGAGATCACCCACGCGGTGCGCGCCTATTTTCACGAGCAGGGATTTCTCGACATCGAGACGCCGATCCTGACCAAGTCGACCCCCGAAGGGGCGCGCGACTATCTGGTGCCGTCGCGCGTCCACCGCGGCGAGTTCTACGCCCTGCCGCAGTCGCCGCAGCTCTTCAAACAACTGCTGATGATCGCCGGGTTCGAGAAGTACATGCAGATCGCGCGCTGTTTTCGCGACGAGGATCTGCGTGCCGACCGCCAGCCCGAGTTCACCCAGATCGACCTCGAGATGTCGTTCCCGACCGAAGAGGACATCTTCGAGCTCATCGAGGGGCTTTTCGCGCGCATCTTTCCGATGGTCGGAATCGCCG
>JAGPDF010000084.1:11513-19005 GCA_018057705.1 Thermoanaerobaculia bacterium
CTGCGTGCCGACCGCCAGCCCGAGTTCACCCAGATCGACCTCGAGATGTCGTTCCCGACCGAAGAGGACATCTTCGAGCTCATCGAGGGGCTTTTCGCGCGCATCTTTCCGATGGTCGGAATCGCCGTGGCGACGCCTTTTCGGCGACTGACCTATGACGACGCCATGGCGCGCTTCGGCAGCGACAAGCCCGATCTGCGCTTCGGCGTCGAGATCCAGGACGTGACGGCGGTCGCCGCGTCCTCGTCGTTCAAGGTCTTCCAGAAGGCCGCCGCCGAAGGCGGCGTGGTGCGCGCGATCGTGGTCCCTTCCGGCGCCGCGATCAGCCGCTCGCAGACCGACCTGTGGAGCGACTTCGTCAAGAAGCAGGGGCTGCCGGGCGTCCTGCTGCTCAGGCGCTCGAACGGCGAGCTCGCGTTCTCGGTCAAGCAGGGTCTCGCGCCCGAAGAGCTCGAGGCGATCGCCTCCGCCCTGGGGCTGGAGGAGGGCGGGATCGCGGTGCTCGCGGCGGGCAATCCGATGATCGTCTCGCCGGCCCTTGGCGCGCTGCGCCTCGAGCTGGCGCGGCAGCACGACTGGATTCCGGCCGATCGCTACGAGTTCCTCTGGGTGACCGGCTTCCCGCTGCTCGAGTGGGGGGCAGAAGAGAAGCGCTGGTTCTCGATGCATCACCCGTTCACCTCGCCCGACCTCACGGGGGTCGAGTCGCTCGCCGCCGATCCAGGGGCGCTGCGCGCCCGCGCCTACGACGTCGTGCTCAACGGGACCGAGCTTGGCGGCGGCTCGATCCGCATCCACGACCGCGACGTGCAGTCGCAGGTCTTCCGGCTGCTCGGCATCGGCGAGGAGGAGGCGCGCGAGCGCTTCGGCTTCCTGCTCGACGCGCTGCGACTGGGTGCACCGCCCCATGGCGGGCTGGCGCTCGGCCTCGACCGCATCGTGATGCTGATGACCGGGGCGCCGTCGTTGCGCGACGTCATCGCCTTCCCGAAGACCGCCTCGGCGAGCTGTCTGCTGACCGAAGCGCCGTCGGTCGTGGACGCCCGGCAGCTGCGCGAGCTCGGCCTTCTGCTCGCGCCGGGCGGCACCCCGACGGTTGCGACTCCCACGGCCCCCAAGGGCTGAGGCCGGGGTGGCTCACGCCGACGGAGCCCTGCACCTGCGCCACGCGCGGGGCGAAACCAGGATCGTCACCGGCGAAGGCTGCCTTGCCGGAGCGGTGGCGGCCCACCCCGGGCTCTGGCAGGGGAGAACCGTCTTCCTGATCTCGAGCCCGACGGTGCTGCGCCTGCAGCGGGAGGCGCTCGGCCCGCTCCGGGCCGCGGTCCCGGGGCTCGTCGAACTGGTGGTTCCCGACGGCGAGGCGGCCAAGTCGGTCGAGGTCGCAGGCCGGCTCTGGGAGGAGATGGCGTGCGCTGGCGGCAAACGCGACAGTGTCGTCGTCGCTTTCGGCGGCGGCAGCGTCGGCGATCTCGCCGGGTTCGTCGCCGCCACCTTCGTGCGCGGTGTCGCCTTCGTTCAGCTGCCGACCACGCTGCTGGCGCAGGTCGACGCCGCGATCGGCGGCAAGACGGCGATCGACATCGCTGCGGGCAAGAATCTGGTCGGCGCCTTTCATCAGCCCGAGCTCGTCGTCGCCGACAGCCGGATGCTCGGCACGCTGCCGCGCGCCGAGCTGCGGTCGGGCCTCGTCGAAGCGATCAAGATGGCCGCGCTGCTCGATCTCGACCTGCTCGCCCGAATCGAGGCCGACCTCGCGCGCCTGCTCGATGGGGATCCGGCGGCGCTCGCCCCGGTGGTGCGCGGCGCGGCCGCGGCCAAAGTCGGGGTTGTGCAGCGCGATCCGTTCGAGGGCGGCGAGCGTCAGCTGCTGAACTACGGTCACACCCTCGGACACGCGCTGGAGGCGGCCGCAGGTTATGGGACGATGCTCCACGGCGACGCCGTCGCCTGGGGAATGCGCTTTTGCCACCGACTGGCCCTGCGGCGCGGCGCCGACGCCTCTTTCCTGACGCGGATCGAGCACCTCCTCGACCGGCTCGGGCTGCCGGCGCTGCCGCCGGTCGGCGTCAGGGAAGTGGTCGCGAATCTGGCGCGCGACAAGAAGGCACGCCAATCCGGGCTGGTCTGGATCCTGCCGATGGCGCCCGCGAGGGGCGAGCGGACGACGGGGATCGGCGAGGCCGAAGTGGCGTCGGAGGTCGAGGCCTTCCTGCACCACTGTCGCACCGGCGCCGGCCCCGTATAATGCGCTCCGGAGCTCCGCGCGGCAGGCGTCGTCGGAGCACCAACCGGCCATGGGCGCGCTACCGCAACTCACCCGAAGACTGAAGCTCCGGCATGTGGCGTTCCTGTTGCTGCTGCTCTCGGGCGCCATCCCCCTCGCGATCACCAACTGGCTCCTGATCGCCCAGAACCGCGAGCTCCTCGTCACCGAGGAGAAGAGCTACCTGACCACCTCCGCGCAGGCGCTGTCGCGGGAGCTCGGCGAGTATCTGGCGGGAGCCCGCCGGGAGCTCGAGCAGATGGGCGCCGGGACGCTCGCCCCGCCGGGATCGGATCTGGTTGCCGAGCGGCTGCGCGAGCCGTGGGTGACGACCTACCTGCAGCGCTTCGTACGCGGCGCCCGGCAGCCTCTCGCCCTGCGCGTCCTCGATCTCGAAGGCGCCGGCTGGCGCTTCTCCCTGCCCGATCTCGGCGACTCTTCCGAGCGCGCGCTCGACGAGGCGTTCAATGCCGCTCTCGGTCAGAAGACGGCGATCTATCGCTTCGCCGTGCTGCCACGCTCCAACGAGCCGGTCGCCGCCCTGGCGGTTCCGATCCGCAGCGAACGTGGCGAGATCTCGATGGTCGTCGAGACGCTCGTCCGCCTGCGGCTCATGGAGGCGGTGCTCGAGCGCGATTCCAAGGGGCAGGGCCAGGTGCAGGTGTTCCTGGTGGATCGGGACGGCAAGCTCCTCTGGTCCGAGGGCGCGAGTCCGTCGGTGCAGCAGGCCCTGGCGCGCTCCGATCTCCTCCTCGACTTCGCCCGGAAGCCGCTCAATCTGACCTCGGAGTACACCCTCGAGAGCGAGACCGGCTCGGTGGCGATGCTCGGGATGGTCAGCCCGGTGGTCGAGAGCGGGTGGGGCGTTGTCGTCCATCGGCCGGTGGCGGCGGCTTTCGAATCGGCCCGCCGGATGGTCATCAGCGCCCTTCTGGCGACGGTTCTGCTGCTCCTGCTGGCGGTTCTGTTCGCCATCTACGCCTCGCGCTGGCTGGGGCAGCCGATCCGCCAGCTCTCCGAGACCGCGCACAGCATGGCCGCCGGGAACTTCGCCGAGCGCCTGCCCGAGCAGCGCATCGTCGCCGAGCTCGCCGACCTCTCCGCCGATTTCAACCTCATGGCCGGCTACGTCGAGGATCACGTCGCGAAGCTGAACGAGGCGGCGCGGCAGAACCGCGAGCTGTTCATCAGCTCGATCCGCGCTTTCGCGGCGGCGATCGACGCCAAGGACCCCTACACCCGCGGGCACTCCGAACGGGTCGCCGAGCTCTCGCGCCTGATCGCCAAATCGCTCGGCCAGAACGAGGAGTTCCAGCACAAGCTCTGGATCGGGGCGCTGCTGCACGACGTCGGAAAGATCGGAATCGAGGACCGGGTGCTCAACAAGAGCGGCGTCCTGACGCCGGAGGAGTTCGAGCAGATGAAGGCGCATCCGACGATCGGCGCCGAGATCCTGCAGTCGATCGAGCCGCTGCGCGAGATGCTGCCGGCGGTGCGTTGGCACCACGAGAACTGGAACGGCAAGGGCTATCCCGACGGCCTGCGCGGGGCGGCGATACCGTTGATGGCCCGCATCGTCGCGGTCGCCGACTGTTTCGACGCCATCACCACCAACCGGCCCTACCAGAAGGCGTACGAAGCCCGGTATGCCGCGGAGCTCATCACACAGCTCGCCGGCTCGCGGTTCGATGCCAAAGTGGTGACCGCCTTCCTGCGCGCCTTCGAGGGCGGTAGTCTGGTGGAAGACATGAACGAACGGACCCGCCCGGGGCTCGAGATCGAGCTGCCGATCGCGGCCTACATCTAGCTCGCTGAGCTGCCGGGAGACCGACCTTGCCCTTCCAGTACATTCTCGCCAACCTCTTGGCCCAGAACGACGGCGCCGTCGGTGTGCTCTTCCTGGACGACACCGGCGAAACGGTCGACTTCGCCTGCTCGGACTACAGTCCCTACCAGATGCGTGTGGTCGGCGCCTACGTCGGAATCTACCTCCGTCAGAGCGAGACCTTCCTCGCCAGCACGAATCTGGGGAAGGCGAAGTTCCTGCATGTCGAGAAGGAGGGGCTGCACCTCTATTCGATGCCGCTTCCCGACGGCTATTACCTGGTCCTGGTGCAGCGCCGGCCGGGCCTCGCCGGCATCGCGCGGCGCACGATGGAAGAGGCTTGCGACCAGCTGCAGCGCGCGCTCTTCGTGCAGGGCTGAGGAGCGATGACCGAGGAGAGGGGGGCAGGGGCACCGGCGCCGACGGGGCTCTGGCAGAAGCTCCGGAACGGACTGGCGCGCACCCAGGCGCGGCTCGCCGAACGCGTCGGGGTGGCTCTCGACCTCAAACCGAAGCTCGACGAGGTCACCCTGACGGACCTCGAAGAGGCGCTGATCGGCGCCGACCTCGGGCTCGGCACGGTGGAGCTGCTGCTCGGACGGCTGCGTGAGCGCGTGCGCCGTGCCGACCTGGGGACGGAGGGCCGCTTGCGCCAGCTGCTCGCGGAAGAGGTCGAGCTCCTGCTGCGGGAGGGCGCCGCCGAGGCGGCCCGCGCCGGAACGGGCGGCGACGAGGTCGGGAATTTCGACGGCCGGCCGGGCCCCCGGCTGACGCTGGTGGTCGGAGTGAACGGCGCCGGCAAGACGACTTCGATCGCCAAGCTCGCGCGGCGCAGCCAGCTGCGCGGCGAGAAGGTCCTGCTGGCGGCCGCGGACACCTTCCGCGCGGCGGCGATCGAACAGCTGGTGATCTGGGGCGAGCGGCTCGGCGTCGAGGTCGTCCGCCAGGCAGCCGGATCCGATCCGGCGGCGGTGGTCTTCGACGCGATCATGGCGGCGCGGGCGCGCCGGGTGGACCACCTCATCGTCGATACCGCCGGGCGGCTCCACAACAAGGAGCACCTGATGAACGAGCTGGCGAAGATCCGGCGCATCGTCGAGCGCGAAGCCGCCGGCTGGCCGATTCGCACGCTGCTCGTTCTCGATGCCACGACCGGACAGAACGCCCTGGTCCAGGCGCGCGAGTTCCTGCGTGTCGCCGCAGTGGACGCCGTGCTGCTCTCCAAGCTCGATGGAACGGCGCGCGGCGGCATGGTCGTTGCCGTGGTGCGGGAGCTCAAGGTTCCGGTGCTCTACCTCGGGGTCGGCGAGGCGCCGGAGGACTTGGTCGATTTCGATCCCCGGGAGTTCGCCACTGCCCTCGTCTCCTGAGCCGCTGCGGCGCGCGCTGGTCCTGGCGGCGCGCGGCCGGACGACGACGGCGCCGAATCCGATGGTCGGCGCGGTGCTCGTCCGCGACGGCAGGGTGGTCGGCGAAGGCTCGCATCGCCGCCCGGGCGAGGCGCATGCCGAGATTCTGGCGCTCGAGGCGGCGGGCGAGCTGGCGCGCGGCGCCACGCTCTACGTCAATCTGGAGCCCTGCAGCCACCACGGCCGCACGCCGCCCTGCGCCGACGCCCTGGTCGCCGCCGGCGTCGCCCGGGTCGTCGCCTGCCATCGAGATCCCGACCCGAGAGTCTCGGGGCGCGGCTTCGATCGTCTGCGCGCGGCTGGCATCGCCGTCGCAGTCGGCGAGTTGGCGGAGCGGGCGATCGAGCTCAACTTCCGATTCCTGGTCAACCGGGTCTTCGGGCGTCCCCAGATCACCCTGAAATGGGCGATGAGCCTCGATGGCAAGATCGCGACTGTGAGCGGCGAGAGCCAGTGGATCTCGGGATCCGCAGCGCGGCGCTGGGCGCTGGCTCTGCGGGAGGAGCACGACGCCATCCTGGTCGGCATCGGCACGGTGCTCGCCGACGATCCGCGCCTCGACCGAAGGCTGGGTCGGGCCGGCGTGCCGATCCTGCGCGTCGTGCTCGATCGGCGTCTGCGGACGCCCCCCGAATCCAGACTCTTCACCGTGCCGGGACCGGTGGTGATCTACTCGGAATCGCCTTCCGGGGAGCGTGCCTCGAGGCTCCGCGAAAAGGGGGCCGAAGTCGTCGTCCTGCCGGAGGTTTCGCCGGTGACTGCCCTCGCCGATCTCGGCGGGCGGGGGATCTCGAGCCTGCTGGTCGAAGGGGGGCGTGAGGTGGCGACGGCCTTCTTCGCCGCCGACCTCTACGACCGGCTGGAGGTGGCGGTCGCCGGACGGTTGCTCGGCGGGCAGACGGCTCCCGGTCCGCTGGGCGGGCGCGGCGTCGAACGACTTGCAGAAGCCCCTTCCGTCGACCGGCTGAAGGCCCGAAAGTGTGGTTCCGACCTGGTGCTGTCAGGATTCAACTCGAAATGTTCACTGGAATTGTTCGCGAACTTGGGACTCTGACCGCGGCGCCCGTCGACTCGGGCCAGGGCGGCGTTCGTCTGCGGATCGGGCACTCGGCGGAGCTCGGAGCGCTGCTCTCGCCCGGGGCGAGTCTCGGCGTGTCCGGGGTCTGCCTCACCATCCTCGATACGGCGACGAGGTCGGAGGTCGAGTCGGAGGTGGAGCTGTCGCGCGAGACCCTGGCGCGCACCCGGCTCGGGCGGCTCCGTCAGGGCGACCGGGTCAATCTCGAGCCGGCGCTGCGGGCCGGGGACGCCCTGGGCGGGCATTGGGTCCAGGGACATGTCGACATCCTCGCGACGCTGCTGCGGCGCGACGACCGCGAGGCGCACAGCGATTTCACGGTGGCGATTCCTCGCGGAATGGCAGCGTACGTCGTCGAGAAGGGGTCGGTCGCGCTCGACGGCGTCAGCCTGACGGTGGCTTCGTGCACTCTCGAGTGCTTCAGCGTGGCTCTGATCCCGCACACTCTCGAGGTGACGACTCTGGGGGCCGCCCGCCCCGGCAGCCGGTTCCATTTCGAAGCCGACGTCCTCGCCAAGTACGTCGAGCGGATGCTCCTGGTGCGCGGGCTCATCCACATTCCGGACGGCGAGGGGAAGGACCGTTGACCTGGCGCGAGGTCGTGCCGCTGCCGTCGCGGTTCTGGATCCGTCACCTGCCGCGCCGCTGGCCCGAGGCCGAAGAGCCGCGGCTCGACCTCTACGAGCACCGGATCGTGTGGCCGCCCGGCGTCGGGCCTCGGCCGGCGCCGGGAGACCGATTGCCGGCCGTCGCAGCGCTCGCGGACGTTGCACTGGTGCCGCCGGTACGCAAGGACCGGACAAGGGAAAGAAGCAATCTGGTGCTGGACCTGATCGCGGCCCGGGTGCCGGTTCTGGATCAGTTCTCCGTTCTGGACGCAGATAGCGAGGCGCCCGGTGCGACCGTGGTCGCCG
>JAGPDF010000085.1 GCA_018057705.1 Thermoanaerobaculia bacterium
CGGACGGACCGCGAGGGGTCGGACTGCTGGTCCCCAGTTGCGGGATCTAGCTCTTCTTGTCGACCGTGACGACCTTCTTCACTCCGTCGAGCGCCTTGACGGCGGCCACCGCCTCCTGACGCTTGGCGCCGGACCAGTCCTGCTCGAACTCGAGCGTAACGACGCCACTCGCGGCCTCGGTGCCGACCTTGACGGCTTCGCTGCCGAGCGAATCGAGAAGCGCCCAGCGGATCGTCGCCTCCATCATCGCGTCTTTGATCTCCGCCTCACCTTCGGCCGCCGCGGCGCCTGCGGTGCTCGGGTTGTTGACCGTGGCGGCAAGCTCGAGGTCGTTGTCGACCAGGTGGACGCCCTTGACCGACTTGGCGATCGTCGAGGCGAGCTCCTTCGTCTCGCGCTTCCCGACCGTGCCGAGGAGGTTGACGTTGCCGCCGCTGGTGTTGACATCGATGCGCAGCGCGTCGGCGCCCAGCTTGGTGAGCAGCGCATGCTTCACGTCGCGGTTCACCAACCAGTCGCTCTTGTCGTCGGCGATCGCAGCACCCGCCGTGAACAGGAAGGCCGCAGCCGCCAGCGAGATGATCCATTTTGAAGTCTTCATGTGCATCCTCCTGGGAAAGTGCGGGCAGCTTGCTGCTGCCCTGCCATGCTCGACCAGTGAGCAAGAGCGATGCCATCTCGTAACTATTGCAAATACGATGGTTATGTCCTGCCGCCGGGCCGTGTTCGGCAAGGAGCCATTCGCTTTGCAGATTATTCTTCCGGAGAAGGAACCGCGGATCGGATGGAAATCGGCCGGGAGCTTGCCGGCCCGGGCTGGCAGCCGGAGCGAAGTGCCAGCCCGTGCCGGAGCCAGCCGGTTCTCTCCGGCCGTTCCGCGTCAGCTGGCGGCGAGCAGCTCGATGCTGGCGCGGTGCTTCGCCGCTTCGAACGAGACGTCGCCGGTGAGGAGGGGAGCCCCGAGAAGCTCGGCCAGGGCGACGTAGACGGCGTCGTAGATCGTCAGATTGGCGCGCAGCTCCCAGGCACGCGGCAGGAGCAGTCGGTGGCCGTAGCGTTCGATCGGCAGGTCGGCGAGGTCGCGCAGAGCCGCCTCGGCGCGTGTCTCATCGAGGATCTTCGCGCGCTCGTAGCGCCGCAACACCTGCGCGACCTCGAGATCGAGCAGCTCCGGCGCGTGCAGGGTCTCGGCGGGGTCGAAGATCCGGCGGGCGACGGCGGCACCCCGCGCGGTCCCCAGCAGAAGCTCGACTGTCGCCGAGGCGTCGAGGACGATCAACGGGAGCCGCGCGCGTCCCGCTCGGCACGCACGGCCCGCGCCGCGGGCTCCGGGAGGTGGACCGCCGGCCGCGACCGCAGCCGCGCGAGCAGCTCCTCGGGAGTCGGCCGCTCCGCGGATCTCCGGAGATCCGCGAGCAGATAGTCCGAGAGCGACATACCCGCTTCGGCCGCGCGGACCTTGAGCTTGCGATGCAGCGAATCGGGCACGTTGCGGATCTGGATCATGACGGACATGTGATCAGCATAGGTACATGTGCCAAGCATGTCAACGCATCTGCGGGGCGGAGTTTCATCGTCGAGGGCGGTCGAGGGCGTCCCACCTGTCTCCCGAGTGTGAAATTTCACCTTGTGCCGAAAGACGGCCCCTTGCAGGATCCCGCAAACGTCGATGCGATCTCCGATCTTCTCGCCGCTCGCGCGCGCCGCCGCGCGGCTCGCGCTCGTCGCCTTTTGTGGCGCGACGGCAGCCGCCGCGGCCTCTGCGGTCGCCTACGACGTCGTCTACGTCCGCCAGCCGCGCTTCGGCGACAATGCGAACAGCACTTGGCCGGAGGTCTTCCATCCGGCGCGGATCGACCCCGGCGCCGACCTGATGCTGCTGCATCCGAACGGCACCGAGGAGGTCCTGGTCGCCGGCGGCGACGGCGCGGTCACCGACCCGTTCGTTTCGTTCGACGCCCAGTGGGTCTACTACGCCTATCTCTACGACGTGCACGAAGCGCAGCTCAACTACCAGCGCGACTGGCTGCCTTACCGGGGTTCGGACATCTTTCGCATCCATCTGGCGACGCGGCAGATCCAGCAGCTCACCCACGGTGAGTTCACGCCGAATACCGGCGGCGGCAACTGGAACGAGTCGAACCCGCTCGACCCGCCCGCCGGCTTCGACCGCCTGGGCTACGGGATTCTCAACCTCGGCCCGTGCCCGCTGCCGGGTGGCCGCATCGCCTTCACCTCGAACCGCAACGGCTTCTGGCCGCAGAAGGGGTTCACCGCGCCGACGCTGCAGCTCTACGTGATGGACGAAGACGGCAAGAACGTCACGCCGATCGCGCCGATGTCGGTCTCGTCGGCGCTCCACCCGACGGTCCTCCGCGACGGCCGCCTGATGTTCTCTTCGCACGAAGATCAGGGATTGCGCGACCGGCGCCTGTGGGGAATCTGGGCGATCCAGCCCGACGGCCGCGCCTGGGAGCCGATCGTCTCGGCCTTCCGCAGCCCGCAGGCCTTTCACTTCATGACCCAGCTCGGCAACGGCGACCTCGTCGTCACCGACTACTACAACCTCAACAACAACGGTTTCGGCGCGCTCTACCGCTTCCCGGTGAGTCCACCCGCCGGCACGCCGCGGTTCGGCAGCTGGAATCCCGACCTCAATCCGTCGATCGACCAGACGGTCGAAGCGGGATACTCCTATCCGTTCCGGATGTCGTTCACGCCGCACGGCATGTTCTCGATCACGCCGTTCACCCACGGTCAGGACGAGGCAGCCCCCGAAGGCGCCGGCGGCGTGCGGGTGGGGAAGTTCACCCATCCTTCCGCGGCACCGGCGAACGACCTGCTCGTCGTCTGGACGCCGGGGCCGGCAAACGACCTCGACCGCCCGACGCCGATGCCGTACTACGACGCCGGGATCTACCTGATTCCGGGCGGCAACGCGATCGACGGGCCCAGCGAGCTCGTGCTGCTCAAGAACAGTCCGGCCTACAACGAGGCCTGGCCGCGCGCCGTCGTGCCGTACGCCGCGGTGCACGGCGTCGCCGAACCGGTCGACCTCCCCTGGCTGCCGAACGACGGCACGCTCCACGTCGAGCTCCCGGCCGGGACGCCCCTGGGCCTCGTCGGCAGCTCGAGCCTCTACAAGCGGGAGAGCTTCCCCGGGCATGTGCCGTCGTGGAACGACTTCTTCGACGGCCTCGACGCATTCAACACCGACGAGAACGAGCAGTCGTCGAACTGGTTCTGGCAGGGCGCCGACGCCGGCAAGTACACGAACGCCGACATCTGGGCGATCCGCATTCTGTCGATGGAGGCGAACACCCACTTCTCGTACGGCCCGCACGAAGGCAAGCACTTCTACAACCACGCCGGCGAGAGGCTGCGGATCCTGGGCGAGATTCCGGTGAGGAAGACCACCGCCGGGGGGCAGCCGGTTCTCGACCCGGAGGGAAATCCGGACACGAGCTTCCTCGCGAAGATTCCGGCCGACACGCCGTTCACTTTCCAGACCCTCGACCGGCGCGGGCTGGTGCTCAACATGTCGCAGACCTGGCATCAGGTGCGGCCCGGAGAGGTGCGGCAGAACTGCGGCGGCTGCCACGCGCACAGCCTGCAGCCGCTCGCCTTCGAGAGCACGGCGGCGGCAACGCCCGGCTATCTGGTGCACGACCTCGCGGCGACGACGCCCCTTCTGACCCGTGACGCCGGCGGCAACCCCGGCCTGATCGTGCTCCAACAGCCGGCGGTCGACGTCGAGTTCTACCGCGACATCCGGCCGCTCCTGCAGAGGAGCTGCGTCTCCTGCCACACGGACACGAACCCGACGCCACCCGGAAACCTGGTCCTCGACGATCTCGCGATGCACGACGGCCTGCCGGGCGACTACAAGCGGCTCGCGGACGACGGCGCCGCCGACTGGGGGCATCCGCCCGTGATCAACAACGGCACCTGGCGGCAGACCAACGCCAGCCGCTACATCCGCGCCTTCCAGAGCCGGCGGAGCCTCCTCACCTGGAAGATCTTCGGTCAACGGCTCGACGGCTGGACGAACGCCGACCATCCGACCGAGAGCGTCCCCGGCAACGCCGCGACGCTGCCGCCGGGGACGAATCTCTCGGCGGTCGACCTCGACTTCACCGGCACGATCATGCCGCCGTCAGGGAGCGGAGCGATCCCTCTCTCCGAAACCGAGAAGATGACCTTCGCGCGCTGGATCGACCTCGGCTGCCCGATCAACACGGGTGAGCAGTACGGCCAGGGGGCGGTCGGCTGGTTCCTCGACGATCACAAACCCACGATCGAACTGAGCGCGCCGCGCGCCGGCTACGGCCCGGCGACGATTCCGGCGATCCGCTTCGGCCTCGTCGACGCCTACTCCGGTGTCGATCTCTCGACCCTCGACGTGCGCGCCGACTTCCCCGTGGCCGGCCGGCCAGCGAACGCCCAACTCGCCGACCTCGCGCAACCGGTCGGCCCGGCCAGTGACCGGATCTGGCAGATCCCCCTCGCCGCGCCCCTTCCCGAGCTCTGGAAGCGCGACCTCCGCGTGAGCGTCCGCGACGTCGAAGGCAACATCACCCGCGTCGTCCGCACCCTCTCGACCCTCCCCGACGGCACCCTCTTCACCGACGGCTTCGCCACCGGCACCACCGCCGCCTGGTCCGCAACCTCGCCCTAGCGCCCGCAAGCTGCGCCCGTTCGCAAGATGCGCGTGCCCCCGGCGTACCTGTTGCGCTGCAGCTGATGCTCCCCGCAGCTGGGGACATGCTGAAGCCCGCCACCCCCCACCGCGCGCGTCCCGCTGAGCCCGCCGGGCTGGAGCGTGTCCCCGGCGTACCAGAACGTCACCGGCTTGCCGGCGCCGGCCGTATGCTTCCGGAATGCCCGAACTACGTACTCCGGACGCCCGTGTCGTCGCTTTTCATCGCCTGCACGCCGCCGGCTGTTTCGTCATGCCCAATCCGTGGGATGCGGGGAGCGCGCGGGCGCTCGAGCAGCTCGGCTTCCCGGCGTTGGCGACGACCAGCGCCGGCTTCGCCTGGACTCTGGGCCGGAGCGACAACCGGGTCACGCTCGACGAGGCGCTCGCCCATCTCCGGGCGGTCGCGGCGGCGGTCTCGGTGCCGGTCAACGCCGATTTCGAGGGCGGCTTCGCGGTCGAACCGGAGCGCGTCGCCGAGCACGTGAAGCTCGCCGCGGCCACCGGGATCGCCGGCCTCTCGATCGAAGATTCGACCGGCGACGAAGCCCACCCGCTCTACGACTTCGAGCTCGCCGTGGAGCGGATCCGGGCGGCGCGGTCGGCGATCGACGAGAGCGGCACGGGCATGGTTCTCACCGCACGATCCGAAGGGTTCCTCTGGGGGCGCCCGGACATCGACGAGACCGCCCGGCGCCTCGCTGCCTACGCCGCAGCCGGCGCCGACTGCCTCTACGCGCCGCGCATCACAACGGCCGCCCAGATCGCCACGCTCCTCGCCGCGATCGCGCCCAAGCCGCTGAACCTCCTCATCAACGCACCGTTCCTGACGGTGGCGGAAGCGGCGGCGATGGGCGTCCGGCGCATCAGCGTCGGCGGCACCCTGGCGCGCACCGCCTGGGCCGGATTCCTCGCCGCCGCGACGGAGATCGCCGAGCAGGGCACCTTCTCGAAGTTCGAGCACCTGCCGAACGTCGACGGGCTGCTGCGCTAGAGATCGGCGGCGTTCCGGGCGGAAAGGGCTCGTCGCACCTGAGCATCTGCAGCAGCTGCTCCCCGCAGCCGGGGACATGCTGAAGCCCGTCGACCCCGCGGCGCTCGCCCCTCTGCAACCGCCGGGCTGGAGCGTGTCCCCGGCGTACCCGGCCGTGTCGCACCTCGAGGCCCAGCGATCCGCGCATCAAGTCGATGAAATTCGGCCGATGAAATTCATCTGGCACCTGTGAAGCAGCTCCCGCGCGGAAGGCAGCCGCCCGCTAGCTGCCGCCGCTTCGACGTGACTCGAGGAAGGCGATATCCACGGAGTCGCCCGGGGCGGAGCGCTCGGCGAGGGCGATCTGCTTCAGGTGGAGCAGGTCCGGTTCGGATGCGACGTGAAAGAGATGGGTGCGAATCCTGGTTCGCGTCGCCCGGCGGGCGAGCTCCTCCGCGGGGAGCGGAAAGTCGAAGAGGAGGTCGATTCGCAGGCCGCTCTTCGGATCGAAGAAGCTGGCGCTCGCCGGCGCATCCAGCTTCAGGCGGGCGATCGCGACCCGGCGGTTCGAGATCGTCGAGGCGACGTCGCCTGCTTCGTCCAGGCGCGAGACGAGCTCGAGCCCGCGGTCGTAGAGCAGCGCGATCGCGCCCGCGAGGCGCTCACCCGGGCGCGCAATCACGAAGTCGAAGCCCCGCGTCACTCTCCGGGTACTTAGCGCTAAGCACAGTTGTCAAGTGAAAGCCTCGCAGCTGGAGCTTGCCGGAGCGGCCTGGATTCGAGATGGGCGCACGGCAGAGAGGCCAGCCATCCCGCCAGAGTGGGTCCCGGGGCTGTTCCACCGAGTGGCACCTCTCGAGCGGCACCGCTCGAGCGATGGAGGAGAGCCTCTCCGACGAAAGTCAGGTGAGGGTCCTGCCGAAGGAGGGTCGCCGCCGCCGGCTCGCCGTGCGCAGAATCTCGCAACCCGCGAGGACTCCCGCCATGGATCGACATTCAGAGAAGATGGTTCGCTCCACGCTCGGATTGGGCTCACTGATTCTCCTGTTGGCGTCGCCCGTCTCGGCCGCCGACTTCGTCGTCACCCGCTACGACGACCCGGTGCCGAACGGTTGTCTGGCGACCGACTGCTCCCTGCGCGAGGCGGTGATCGCCGCAGTCGGCGGCGCGAACCGGGTGGTGTTGTCCGCCGGGACCTACCAGCTCACGATCGTGGACACGGGCGGGCCCGGCTCGAACAGCGGCGGACTCCGGGTCAACGGCACGCTGGAGATCGTCGGACTCGGCGCCGATCTGACCCGCATCGACGGCACGGGGGTGAGCGAGACGATCCTCATCGGCGAGGGCGGTCAACTGAATCTCACCGTCCGCGGCATCCGGTTCCAGAATTCGGACGAGCACGGCGTGATGTTCCTGGACGGAGCCGCGCTCGTCGAGGACTGCGCCTTCGTCGACAACGGCGGTGCCATTTTCCTCGGTGGAGGACTGGTGGCGAACAACGCGATGGAATCGCTGGACCTCCGCCGCAGCACGATCGCCGGCAACACCGGCGATGGCCTGTCGGTGGGCGCGGCGGCGGCGACGATCGAGAACATCACCTCCACCGGAAATGGACTCCTGGAGCTCCGGACCAACAGCAGCGTCTTCTCCTGCAACCACTGCACGCTCGCGCGCGGCTCTGGCACCGGCGACGTGCTGCGAGTCGGCTTCACCACAGCGATCCTTTCGAACTCGATCGTGGCGGGAAACTGCTCTTTCGCCACCAACGGGGCGATCGACTCCGCCGGCGGGAACGTCGAATCCGCCGGCAACAGCTGCCAGTTCGATCAGGCGAGCGATCTGACCGGCGTCGCGAGCGAGGATCTCGCGCTGGGCGATCTGGCCGACAACGGCGGGCCGACGCCGACGATGGCGCCGGCAGCGGGGAGCATCGTCCTCGGCGCGGCGCTCGATGCCCTGTGCGCCGCAGAAGATCAGCGCGGCGTGATTCGCGACACGGACTGCGAGTCGGGCGCGTTCGAAGCGACCGACGCCCCTGTGCCGCCGCGGCTCTTCGCCGACGGCTTCGAGCAGGGGAATCCGGGCGCCTGGAGCGAGGTCGCGCCCTGATTCGCCGGCGGTGGTCCAGGTACCTTCACCTCGGCTGCCATCCCTGATCGCGGCGTGATCCAATCAGCGAACCCGGCCCGGCTGGCCGAGCGAGAGGCAAGGAGCTCATGATCAGAAGCGTGATTTTGACCGAGGCGCTCAGGACCCTGGACGCGATGTACGCCGAGCGCTCTGCGAGCGGGCGACCCACGAGCTGGCGCGCCCTGGTCGCGGAGCTGCGAAGGATCCGCCGCGCCATCGAGGCGGGCGCCGTCGTGGAGATCGAAGGCGAAGGAACACTCCGGACGTGGCAGGAGTTCTACAGCTGGGCGCACGGGCGCTACCACATGCTCGAAGACGGCTGCGATCCCTGGATCGGCGATGACAGTTCGTAGCCCTCCGCGCCAGGTTCGAGACCCCCAGTTCGCCGACGGCTCCGGAAGCGCCACCTGAGCCTCCGAAGCAGCCGCTCCCCGCAGCCGGGGACATGCTGAAGCCCGCCGACCCCGCCACGACCGCCCATCTGAACCGGCCGGGCTGGAGCGTGTCCCCGGCGTACCACCCGCTACGAGCCCTCGTTCGTTCGCCTTCCGACCCCTGCTTCGCGAACCACTCGCTCGTGCTACGTTGTGCGCTGTCAAACCAGGCCGGCGCTCGTCGATGAGCATGCATCTCTTGGGGCGCTCGGTCCCATCGCGACATGCGACGAGATTCGGCTCGAATTGAAGATGCCAGGTCCGGGAGTGCGCCATGCAATCGAGAGCGGGTCTGGTATCCATGATGTTCGCGGTGCTCATCTCAACGGCAGGCTGCCGAGAGGACGACTGGAAACCCATCGTCAGCGTGCCTTCGCCAGACTCCAGTCTGAGGGCCCATGCCGTGAGGTACTCCGGAGGTGGAGCGACAGTCGGCACAGGGTACGGAATCGTCATCGCTTCGGATGCAACGCCCCTGGACTATCGAACGGAACTCTCGTTTGCCTGGCGCTCGTATGGGGTACCGATCAAGTACGTCTTCTGGCGCAGCGACGACACCCTGGAAGTCGTTGTCTCGAACGAGGATCGCTACGACTTCGAGTCCATTCGCCTTTCGCCTCCGTCTTCGATATCGATCATCACGACGGTGATGGTTGGAAGTCGGAAGGAGGACGTCCTCGATGCAAGGCAGCTCGAGGTACCCGTCTCCTCGGAGTGAAGGAGTTTTGCCGTGGAAGGCCACCGCTGTGGAACGCCGCAGCGCGTAGACTCTGACCCATGCGCGTCTTCGCCAACCTGAGGGCGCTGTTCTCCCGTGGAACCCTTCACTTCAACTCGCTGGAGCTGCGTGTCCTTCGCGAAACGATGAGGCGGCTCGACCCGGGATCCGCGAAGAGAATGCAGCGCCGCATGGAGCAGGTCAATCTCGTGCAGCGGCTCGAGGGCGGCGAGGAGGTGAACAGCTATCAGATGGTCGGGGGGCGGCCGAATCTGGACCGATCGACCGCCTTGCGGTCAGGAAGCGGCGAGAGTCTCCTCGCCAGTTTCTCGGTCACTTGCGGAAGGGGCGAGAGGGTTGCAGGAAGGATCTGGCTGGTCGACGGTGTGCTCTTCTCGCTGGAGTTCGACAAGCCGACCGAGGGCCTCCTTGATGCCGAGTCGCTCACCATTTCTGTCGAGCTGGCACCGGTCGACGCGGCGTCGGAGGGAGCGGTTGCCCCTTCCGAGACCTAGCCGATGAAGTTTCCCTGGCACCCGTGCTCCAAGTACCTGTGCTCCAGGCAAGGGCATTCAGATCCATGCGACGGTCATGAGGGGCTCCACCAAAGACGACGTCTCTGGAGCCTCAGAATGGAAAGTCCGGCGAAGGAGCCAGCCGAAATTCCAGGCGGCTGCCCGCCGCAGCCGGGGACATGCTGAAGCCCGTCGACCCCGCCGCGCTCGCCCATCTGAAGCCGCCGGGATGGAGCGTGTCCCCGGCGTACCTCCGCCCCCGGCGCTAGGGCGCCTGCGTGGACCAGCGGTCGAGATCGCCGCTTTCGAAGTTGTCGACGAAGACGACCACGATCTGCAGTCCGGCGTCGATTTTGGCGACGACGGTGCCGGCGGAGAAGACGATCGGCTCGGTGCGCGCGGTCGTGGGATCGAAGTCGCTGTCGAACGCGTCGTCGCCGCCGGCGTCCTGCGGCGAGAGGTCGAGGGCGCCGAGCGGCACGACTTCGACGAGGTAGGTCGCCGAGGCGAGCTCGCCGAAGGCATAGAAGCCGCCGCCGGCGGTCGCCTGGCTCGCCAACACCGTCGTGCCGGCAGAGTCGAGGAGCCGTACCAGGAGGTTGTCGATCGCCGGCTCGCCGGCCTCGCGCACGCCGTCGCGGTCGAGGTCGTCCCAGGCCCGGCCGCCGATCGACGAGAGCTGAAAGAGCCCGGCGTCGATCGAGGTGTCGACCTCGGCGAGGTCGAAGACGAAGATCGGTGTGGTTCCGGTCGTCTCGTCGGCATCGCTGTCCGTCTCGTCGCTGCCGCCCTGATTCGCAGGTGAGAAGGCGAAGCCGGCCGGCGCTGCGAACTCGACGTAGTACTCGCCTTCCGGAGTCAGGCTGTTGAAGTGGTACCTCCCGGCGGCATCCGTCGTCGTCTGGAGAACCAGGGTGCCGACCTTGTCGCGCAGCCGCACGGTCACGCCGGAGAGGCCCAGCTCGCCGCCCTCGCGAATTCCGTCGTGATCGAGGTCGTTCCAGACCTTGTCGCCGATGCCGTGGGTGAGGCCGGCGTCGCGTGTCGCGTCGAGGACGGCGATCGCCACGTCGAACGGATCGGTCTCGCCGTCGGGATCGGCGTCGGAGTCGAGCGTATCGTCCGCGCCGGCGTCCTGGCCGGTGAACGAGTCGGTCGAGGGCCGCACGAAGCGCAGGTGCCAGCTCCCTTCCTTCGCTTTCAGGAAATAGTTGCCGCTGCCGTCCGTGAGCGTCGACCGCCGGAGATTCAGGGCGTCGTCGTAGAGCTCGACCGCGACCCCCGCGATGCCCGGCTCGCCCCCGTCCTGAATGCCGTCGAAGTCCGCGTCCGAAAAGACCCGCCCCTGAAGATCGCCGGTGACGCGAAAGCGCTGGCCCTGGATGCTGTCGAGCGAGGTGTCGCCTCCGGCCGAGCCGTTGCTCTGCCAAACCACGACGAAATCTCCCTCGGCATCCGAGGCGACCGATGGAAGATACTGACCCGAGGTGGTGTAGGTGTTGACCTGGAACTGGCCTCCGACCGCGGCGCCCCCCGCGCCGAAGCGCTGGCCCTGGATGCTGAAGAGCGAGGTATCTCCGCCGTTCGAGCCGAAGCTCTGCCAGACCACCACGAAGTCCCCTTCCGCATCCGACGCCACCGACAGAGCACGCTGGACGCTGGTGGTGTAGGTGTTGACCTGGAATTCGCCTCCTGGCGCGCCCCCTTCCGCGGGGTAGCGCCGACCCTGGACGCTTTCGGACGAGGTATCGCCCATGCTCGAAGAGTCGCTTTGCCAGACCACGACGAAATCGCCCCGGGCATCCGACGCGATCGCGGGAAAACGCTGATAGCCGGTGGAGTGGACGTTGATCTGGAACTGCCCCCCCTGCGGGGCGCCGCCCACGGCGAAGCGCTGCCCCTGGACGCTGAAGTTCGAGGTATCGCCGCCGCTCGAGCCGAGACTCTCCCAGACCACCACGAAGTCCCCCCCTGCCTGCGATACGACCGACGGAAAGCTCTGATAGAAGGTGGTGAAGGTGTTGACCTGGAACTGCCCCCCCAGCGGGGCGCCTCCGACGCCGTAGCGCTGGCCCTGGACGCTGGTGGTGGAGGTATCGCCGCCGCTCGAGCCGACGCTTGTCCAGACCACTACGAAGCCCCCCTCGGCATCCGACGCGACGGACACATAGCTCTGGTAGCTGGTGGTGTAGGTGTTGACCTGGAACTGCCCACCCAATGCACCGCCCGCCGCAGCGTAGCGGCGGCCCTGAACGCTGACGGTGGAGGTATCGCCCCCGCTCGAGCCGGTGCTTTGCCAGACCACCACGAAATCCCCATCGGCATCCGACGCGACCGACGGAGAGACCTGGTAGCTCGTGGTGTAGGTGTTGACCTGGAACTGCCCTCCCTGCGCGGCGCCTCCCGCGGCGTAGCGCTGCCCCTGGATGCTGTCGGCCGAGGTGTCGCCGCCGCTCGAGCCGAAGCTGTGCCACACCACCACGAAATCTCCCTCGGCATCCGACGCGACGGATGCATAGCCCTGCCCGCTGGTGGTGTAGGTGTTGACCTGGAACTGCCCGCCGACCGGAAGCGGCGGCGACTGAGCCCATGCGGCAGCTGCGAAGAGCAGCAGGAAACCCCATCGACGACAGCGCGGTCGCATGCCGACTCCCTCCGAAAGCGAGAAGTTGCGCGGCAGCCTACCCCCGCCGAACCGACCTGTCGAGCTTCCTTCTTCCTTGCGGCGCTTCCCGCGAACGTGCCACCCGAAATCCCAAGCCGCTGCCCCCCGCAGCTGGGGACATGCTGAAGCCCGCCGATCCCGCCGCGACCGCCCACCTGAATCTGCCGGGCTGGAGCGTGTCCCCGGCGTACCCTCGCCGCCTACGGTACCGTCGCCGACCAGCGGATCGTGTTGCCCGTTTCGAAGCCGTCCACGAAGAGCGGAAAGACCACGAAGCCGGCGTCGATCGTCGTGTCGAGAACGTTGATGGTCACGGGGAAGAACGCGGTCTCGCCGGAGGCCGGCTCGGCATCGCTGTCGAGGGTGTCGTCGCCCCCGACGTCGCGGCTCGTGAACCAGGCCGACGGTGCCACGAAGCGCAGAAGCCAGCTCCCCTCCTTGGGACGCAATCGGTAGACGCCGACGCCATCGGTGACCACGGTCCGCCGCAGGGCGAAGGCGTCGTCGAAGAGCTCGACCGTCACCCCCGCGATCCCGGCTTCCCCGGCGTTCTGCAGCCCGTTCGCGTTGGCGTCGAAGAAGACCCGCCCCTGAAGATCGCCGGTGACGCGAAAGCGCTGGCCCTGGACGCTGTAGCCCGAGGTATCGCCCCCGCTCGAGCCGTTGCTCTGCCAGACCACCACGAAATCCCCCTCGGCGTCCGACGCGACTGACGGACGCCTCTGGCCGGAGGTGGTGTAAGTGTTGACCTGGAACTGCCCGCCCAACGGGGTGCCTCCCGCGGCGTAGCGCTGGCCCTGGACGCTGTAGTTCAAGGTGTCGCCCCCGCTCGAGCCGTCGCTCTGCCAGACCACCACGAAATCCCCCTCGGTATCCGACGCGACCGAGAGATAAGACTGATTGTTGGTGGTGTAGGTGTTGACCTCGAACTGCCCTCCCTGTGCGGCGCCTCCCGCGGCATAGCGCTGGCCCTGGATGCTGTAGTTCAAAGCATCCCCCCCGCTCGAGCCGTTGCTCCGCCAGGCCACAACGAAATCCCCCCCGGTAGCCGACGCTACCGACGGAGCACGCTGATAGCTGGTGGTGTAGGTGTTGACCTGAAACTGCCCTCCCAGCGCGGCGCCTCCCGCGGCGTAGCGCTGGCCCTGGACGCTGGTGTCCAAGGTATCGCCCCCGCTCGAGCCGTTGCTCAGCCAGGCCACCACGAAATCCCCATCGGCAGCCGAGGCGACCGACGGATACTGCTGACGGCTGGTGGTGAAGGTGTTGACCTGGAACTCCCCTCCGAGCGCGGCGCCTCCCGCGGCAAAGCGCTGGCCCTGGACGCTGCCGTACGAGGTATCGCCCCCGCTCGAGCCGTAGCTCGCCCAGACCACCACGAAATCCCCCTCGGCATCCGAGGCGACCGAGGGATTGAACTGAATGCTGGTGGTGTAGGTGTTGACCTGGAACTGCCCTCCCAGCGCAGCGCCGTCCGCGGTGTAGCGCTGGCCCTGGACGCTGCTGTTCGAGGTATCGCCCCCGCTCGAGCCGTCGCTACTCCAGACCACCACGAAATCCCCCTCGGCATTCGACGAGATCGAAGCAGAAAACTGTGTGCCGGAGGTGTAGGTGTTGATCTGGAACTGCCCGCCGAGAGCGGCGCCTCCCGCGGCGTAGCGCTGGCCATGGACGCTACTGTACGAGGTATCGCCGCTCGAGCTGTCGCTATCCCAGACCACCACGAAACCCCCCTCGGCATCCGACGCGACCGAGGGATAACCCTGAAAGCCCGTGGTGTAGGTGTTGACCTGAAACTGCCCGCCGACCGGCAGCGGCGGCGATTGAGCCCAAACGGGAGCTGCGACAAGCAGAAGGAAACCCAATCGGCGGCAACGCGATCGCATCCAGACTCCGTTCGAAGGCGAGAAGCTGCGCGGCAGACTACTCCCGAGCGGGTGACCTGTCGAGCCACCTTGCAGAGGCTCCAACGAAGGTGTCAGCCGAAATCCCAGCGCATCTCACGCTGACGGAATCTGGATACCTGCGGCCGATCGCTCCCCGCAGCTGGGGACATGCTGAAGCCCGTCAATTCCGCCGCGATCGCCCATCTGACCCCGCCGGGCTGGAGCGTGTCCCCGGCGTACCTCGAGGCCTTCGCGTATCTTGATTCGGAACGCGGGGATCTGCAGCCAATGCTCCCCGCGCTGGGGACATGCTGAAGCCCGTCGAGTCCGCCGCGTTCGCCCATCTGAACCTGCCGGGCTGGAGCGTGTCCCCGGCGTACGCCGAGCCGTCAACTGCCGCAGCGCGCTGGCGAGCGAGGCTCAGACGGTCAGGCGATCGGCATACGGCACCGATTCGCCATGCTCGAGGGACCGGCGCAGGATTCGCAGGTACATCGCCCAGCAGTTGGAGGAGACCCGGAAGTGCTCGTTCGGGTTCGGCCAACCGGTATGGCGGAATCGCAGCCAGGTGACACCATCACCGGCCTCGAGCCGCATCCCGACGCGGGTGCCGAGCCAGTCGCTGTCGGCGTGCACGATCTCGAGCTCGAACTCGGAGCTTCGAACGTACCGGGACACCCGGGCTCGCCAGTCGTAGTCGGGCCCGAACCAGAGTCCGTACTCGGCTCCTTCGCGCGGCTCCCCGGTGCAGCGCAGGGTCCACCAGGTGTCCAACCCGCCCGGCGTGCTCACGGCGAGGAACAGCCGTTCGAGAGAAGTCTGGATCGGCAAGTCATGCAGGATGTCGGCCATCGATCCCTCCCCTGGCACGCTCGCGCTACGAAGGTGCCGGTTCCGGCTCCTCTACCACAGATTTCTGAGAACCGACTCAAATGCCGGACCCGCGGCTGGAGCACTCGAGGTCTGCTATAGGGTGCCCGGAAATTCGAGTGCGGTCGGTTTGAAGGACAAGGTTCCATTCTCCGTGCTTCCTCGAGGACTCTCTGCAGGAGGAGAGGTCGAGAAGGAAACGCAGTCCAACACTGGAGGTTCGATGTCTTATCGGAGTTTGCTCAAGTTGGTGATCGTAGCTGTCGGGATTGCATCGGAAGGTCAAGCACAGGAAACTCAGAGCCTTGCAACAGCCGCGACCGGCCGCCCTACGATCGCTGTCGGAGAAGCTACGATCACGATCTCTGGCGCTCCTTTGGGCGCCACCTACTACCTAATCGGCCTCGGGAGGAGAACTGAGGGCCCCGAGGTGACCCGAAGGTACTTCCGTCTAGAAGGCTCGACTGATTCCGATGGCGACGGCATCTTGACCCTGGAGATCGAGGAGGGAGTCCCCGAAGACTCGCTCTGGGCGGCGATCAATCGGTCCGGTGGACCGATCCTCTACTCTGTGCCGCGAAAATTTCCACGCGCGCTTCCGCGCCTTCTGGAGGACGAATATCTCACTCAGAGCCCTTCGGGTCCGCTTCTTCTCTCGGGCGAACAGCTGGTCGTTCTATTTCGCCGGGAGGTCGGCGCCTGGGTCTGGAGGGGGCGTGCCGATGTCGTGCCTTCTGGCGACCCGCAGCTCCCTGATCGACTGTTGCTCCCGCCCACGACCTTCGAATCGCTCGGAGTCGAAGACCCTCCCCTCGATGAGTTCCTGCCGGGCGACGCGCTCTTCGCCCTCGACCAGCGCACTTTCGACTTGCGCCGCCTGGTGTTCGAAGCAGAGGAGGTCGCGCGATGAAGATCCCTGCCCCGGCAGTTCGGGCTATCGCTCTAGCCCTCACTTTCGCGTTCGCGCCGGCATTCGTCGAGGCTCAAGATCCGACCAATCTCCGCCGCGGCCGCGGTGCACCCACCGCTTACGCTTCCGATCAACATGACGCTGTGAACTTGTTCAACGGCAACTACTCCTTCGTCATTCCGATCGGCGACGCCTATCCTGTATCGGAAGCGCTCTCGTATGCGCTTTCCGTCCAATACAACTCCAACGTCTGGGACTTTGACTGGGGGCCTGAGGACTCGGTCAACGCGCTCCCGGAGCTCTACGGCAACGCGGGCCTTGGCTGGAATCTTGGCCTGGCCCGGATGAAACAGGTTGGGACCTCTGCCTCGAACTGCACGAACTGGGTCCTCATCGAAGCAGACGGGTCGCGGCGACAGATTTTCGACAGATTACACGCTAGCGACACAGTCACCACCGCATGCTATACGCGCGACTCGAGCTATCTGAGGATCAAGAAGGTCGGCTCGACTTGGGAGGTCGAATCGCCCAGCGGCCTCGTTCGTGTCTTTGACGCGTCCGGTGAGCCGAAGGCCATTCGCGACCGATTTTCGAACACCGTTTCGGTGGACACACACCCTGGAGAGACCCCCACTCACTGGGACTTGACCGATTCGAGCAGTCCGAGCCGAGTGATCTCAGTCCAATTCGAAACCGTTCAGGGACTTCCCGAAAGAGTGAAGTATGTGGATCTTCCCAAGTTCGGGGGTGGGACGCGGGCGAGATGGAACTTCACCTACGCGCCGACAACCATCTCCCGCCACTGGAAGCACTCCTCAGACGACGTCAAGGGTGGGCTCCCCATCGACGTTCAGGTGCAGTTGTTGACTTCCGTTGCGCCGCCCGCCGGCGGCTCCTATGACATGACCTACTACCAGACAAACGAGAGCGCACCGCCCTACATGAGCCCTTCGGGCGCTCTGAAGTCACTCAGGCTACCGACCAAAGGGAAGTACGAGTACAAGTACAGGACCTTCTCGTTCGGCACTCCGCCCAGCAGTGCGCCTTGGACGGCTCAGTCCGATGCGCTCGGTATGAAGAGCGTATTCAGCGCTAACGGAACGCCGCTTGGCGATTGGGAATACTGGCAAGGCCCGCGCCCTGACGGGACCGCCCCTGCGAACCCGGCTCGTGAGCGCCGCACCTGGGTCAAGACTCCCGAGCATGGCGACGTGTCGGTCAGCTACTTCACGACCGAGGACGGATCCTGGAAGAACGGTCTTCCCTTCACCGACCAGGTTCCCGGAGGAGGAGGGAGGTATCTCTCGAAACGGAGGTACGAGGGCGATCCATCCGTTTCGGGTGCCGCGTTGGTTCGCACGGAGTGGGTGCGGTACAACGCCGACTACCATGCCGGCTATGCCACGGGCCGCGAGAACCAGCGCCTCGAGAGCTCCCGGCTGGTGTACAACGACGACCCGGGCTACTACGCGGACACGACGCTCTCCGGCTTCGATGGCTTGGGCCACTACCGCACGACCACTACGGGTGGGAACTTCGACAGCGGCAACGCCACCACGACCACTGTGAATTTCAACGCCACCACCCAGACCTATTCGTGGGACGCGAACGTAGGCGGCTCGCCGCCTTCCTACGCAAAATTTCCGATAGGAAACGCCTGGGTCCTCGATCGCTTCGACTTCCAGCAGGTGAGCGATTCGACGGGTTCCTTCCGAGGTGACTATTCCTTCAACGCCACGACCGGATTTCTCAACTCGATTCGCCGGCGAAAGACAGCAGGGAGTCTAGGGAACTTCGACACCCTTGTGTTCTTCTGCCTCGACTCGGATTCCAGGTTCGTCGACCGTGAGGCCTACTATGGTGGTGACAATCAGTCGCTGTCCGGGGTGACTCCTGCCTGTGGAGCAACTGAACCGAGTGGTTGGGCCTATCGCATCGACCACGGCTATTCCTTCGGGCAGCGCGCCTGGAGCCAGCATCGCCAAACCGATACGACCTTCGTCCCGCATCGCGACTACTACGTCGACATCGACGCATCGACCGGAATGGTCAAGTCCAGCTACGACGTTTCCGGTTACAAGACGAACTACGAGTTCGATGCCATCGGCCGGCTTCTGAAAGCGGAGCCGGTGGGAAATGGCGGAAGCGAGAAGGGCGCAGTCACAAACTACTCCTGGACTGCGGGATCGGGTGTTGTCGGTCTCGAAGCGACAATTTCTACGGCATGCCCTTCCGGTGTCGGCGATTGCTCAGCGGGGGCCAGTTTCGGACAGACTGTGCTTTCCTGGGACGGGTTTGGGCGGCTGACGCGGGAGAAGTTTCTTCAGCCCGATGGCACCAACGCCCGGCGGGACACCTTCTGGAATGCTCTTGGATGGATGACTCAGACAAGTGTTCTGGGAGCCAACTCTGGAAGCAATCGCAACTGGGTGTTCAACGACTTCGATGCCTTCGGCAGGCCACGCAAGATCGACCTCCCCGACAAAGCCGACTACTTGGGTGGCAGCCATATGCTCACTCTGAGCTATACGGGAGATCGCGAAGCGACTCGGGCGACGTCGATCGCGATCGACGTCAATGGAACAGAGGCCTCATTCACGACGACACAGACCTTCGACCGGCAGGGTCGCCTGATCAAAGTCGTGCAACCCCTGAGCTCGGGGAACCTCAAGACGTCCTACGGCTATGACGCTATCGGGAACCTCGTCTCGGTGGCGCAGGGCCCACAAAGTGGCGCGCCGATTCAGGCTCGTACCATGACGATCGACGGGAGAGGCTTCCTGACCCAGGAGACTCATCCGGAGAAGGGCGGAGCCGTCGTCGCTTCCTCCATCGATGCCCGGGGGCACGCACTGATCGTCAGCGACTCGGGTTCGACCGGGCGCCTCTCCTACGTCTACGACAAGTCCGAGCGCATCAAGGAAGTCTGGGAGGGGTCCGCACCCAGTCGCGTTCTCAAGGAATGGACTTATGGGACCAGCGGGGCTGTCTTGCCTCGCAGATCAAGTGGACCCAGTCGGTTGAGTTTTACGTGACTCGCCGCCAGTCGGCGGTTCACGCTGCTTCGCACTCCTGATCCATCATTTCGTGCAGCTTCTTCTTCGCAGCCTTC
>JAGPDF010000086.1 GCA_018057705.1 Thermoanaerobaculia bacterium
CGCACCCGGCGCGCCGCCGCCTCGCTGCCCTCGCGCCGCTGCGCGGGCTCCGGCACCGGATGGCGCTCCGAGGTGAACGGCAGCCCCAGCTCCGCCGCGATCGCCGCCGCCCCCGCCGCCCGTTCGCCCGAGCCCGCGTCGAGCCCGTGGTCGACATGGAAGAGGTGGAGATCGACTCCCTGCCGCGGCGCGAGCTCAGCAAGCCCCGCCGCTAATGCCGTCGAATCGCCTCCTCCAGAAAACGCCACGACCCAAGGCCCGCGCGCGCCGAGCGCACGCTCGGCAGTGAGGAAGGAATCGAGAGTTTGCAGGATCATGCTTCAGCCGCCCCGCTGCTGGAGCCAGAAGGCGCGGGGGCTCAGAATCGACAGCGGCGCGCCGGGTGCGGCGTCGAGGAGATCTGCGTTGCCGGTGACGAGCGCCGCCGCGCCCGCAGCCAGGGCCGCTGCGAGGATCGGTTCGTCATCGGAATCGCGGAGCGCGATGGGGGAGAGAAGGTCTGGCTCGGTCTCGAACATGTGTGCCGCGAGGGTCGCGAGGATCTCGCCGATGAGTCCTTCTGGCAGGCCGATCTTTCCGCGCAGCGCCCGCTCGAGCTCGTCCAGAACCTGCCGGCTGACGACCAGTTCGTGCTGCGCGAGGATCAGGCGGAGGAGGTCGCTGCACAGCCCGCGCGTGGCGTAGGCCGCCACCAGCACGTTGGTGTCGACGAAAACCTTCACCTCAAGAGATTTCGCGGAAAACGTCCTCGTCCGTGAGATATCCGCGCGCCTCGGCATAAGGCAACACCCGCCGCCGCTGCTGCTCGAACTCGACCAGCGTCAACTGCCTCCGCAACGCCTCCCGAGCCAGCTCGCTGCGGCTCCGCCCGGTCTGCGCGACCAGCTTTTCGAGCAACGAATCGAGGTCAGGATCGAGGCGCAGGGTGAGGGTAGAACTCTTCATGTACGACATTGTAGTGCAAGATTCTCGTCTCAGAACACGGCGGCCTCCGGAGCGAACGTCGCCCCCGAACGGGGGGTTCTTGGTCCGGGTCGAGCAGCACGCGGGTCAATCGCGCCCCTCGAGTAGCTCGCACACGATCTCCGGCGTCACGACGCCGGCGTCGGGCTGGACTGGGAAAAGGAGGATCCCATTGCGCCGCGCGCCAGGCTCCGGCGCACTGAGCCCCTTGCGAGCGAGCTCGGAGACGACCTTCCCGATCGGAACGCCGCGGCGTTCCGCCAGAGCCCGAGCGGAGTCGAGAACGTCGTCGTCGAGAACGAGAGTCGTGCGCATGAGCCGAGAATTCAACATCTGATGCGTGATAGCAAGCATCAGGTGCACACTCCGGAGGCTCGCCGGCCCCTTTCTTTCCTCTCCGACGTCAGGCTGTGGAGCAGGGCTCTGCCGCGCCCGGGCGAACCGAGAGTTCCAGGGCGTATGGCATAATGTATGGCATGGTTCGGACCACGGTCTACCTCACCGAAGAGTTGAAGGCGGAGCTCGAGCTGGCGGCGGAGAAGTCCGGCGAGAGCGAAGCGGAGATCATCCGACGGGGGGTAGCGGCGGCGGTCGCGGAGATCGCCGCGAACGCCGCTCGTCGGCCGCGCATCCCGCTCTTCACCAGCAGCGACCCTGGGCTCGCCGAACGCGTCGACGAAGCGCTCGCCGGCTTCGGCGAACGATGATCCTTCTGGATACCAGTGGCCTGCTCGCCTGGATCGATGCCGGCCAGCGGCGGCACGGAGACGTCGCCGCCGCCATGGCGACGATCGCGCCCCCCTTCGTCCTCTCGCCGTTCGTCCTGGCAGAGATCGACTATCTGCTTGGGGAACGGGTCGGTCCGGCTGCCGAGCAGGCGCTTCTCGCGGAGATCGAAGGCGGAGCGTTCGAGCTGCCGCCATTCGACGCCGCGGATATCGGTGCCGCCCTGCGAGTCATCGAGCGCTACAGCGACTTCCCGCTCGGCCTCGCCGACGCCTCGCTCGTGGTCCTCTCCGAACGCTATCGAACGCTCTCGCTGCTCTCCCTCGACGAGCGCCATTTCCGCACCCTGCGCGGCCATCGCGGTCGCCCGTTCGAGCTGATTCCGGAAACGCGCTAGGCGGGGCTCGGCCGCGAAAAGCGGCGGAGGATTTTGGGCTGGATCGAAGCTGGTGGCGGTGGGTGGGATCGAACCACCGACCTAGCGATTATGAGTCGCTCGCTCTAACCCCTGAGCTACACCGCCGTGAATCGAAACGGGGAACGGGGGACGCGGGACCGGGACCGGCCCCGCGTCGAAGACAGTGGATTATATGGGAAGGCGGGGCGTTTTTCAGGCTTTGGCTTTGGTGTAGCGCTCGGCGACCTTGTCCCAGCGGACGGTGTTCCACCAGGCCTTCAAGTAGTCGGCGCGGCGGTTCTGGTAGTTCAGGTAGTAGGCGTGCTCCCAGACGTCGACGCCGAGGAGGGGGGTCTTGCCTTCGGCGAGCGGGCTGTCCTGGTTCGGGCGGGCGATGACGTCGAGCTTGCCGTCGGCCACCACCAGCCAGCCCCAGCCGGAGCCGAACTGGCCCATGGCTGCGGCGTTGACCTTCTCCTGCAGGGAGCTCAGCGAGCCGAAAGCCCCGTTGATCTCGGCCGCCAGCGGGCCGATCGGCGAGCCGCCGCCGTCGGGACCCATGATCTCCCAGAACAGCGAGTGGTTGGCGTGGCCGCCGCCGTGGTTCTTGACCGCCGTCTTGATGGCGTCGGGAACCGTGGCGAAGCCGCGCAGGAGGTCCTCGACCGGGAGCTTCGCGAGGTCGGCTTCGTTGGCCAGGGCCTTGTTCAGGTTGTCGACATAGGCCTGGTGGTGCTTGCCGTGGTGGATCTCCATCGTGCGCGCGTCGATGTGCGGCTCGAGCGCGTCGAAGGCGTAGGTCAGTTTGGGCAGTTCGTGCATAAGTGGTTCCTCCTCGCCGGCAGTATACTGCGCGCCAGTTTCCAGGGAAGTCAGGTGAACGCAGGTCACGGGTGCCTTTGGACCAGGGGGTTCGAATGCGTACGAAGGGATACTTCCGCTTTGCAGCCGCACTGGTCCTGCTCGCGACGCTGGTGGCGCCGGTCGCGCCGCTCGCCGCGCAGACGACCGGCGGCATCGTCGGCCGCGTCACCGACGAGAACGGGGGCGGCCTCCCCGGAGTGACCGTGCAGGTTGCGAGCCCGGTGCTCCAGGGCTCGCGCGTCTCGACGACCGACGCCGACGGCCACTATCGGCTGACGCTCCTGCCGCCCGGCGATTACGTCCTCACCTTCCAGCTCGCGGGCTTCGGCCCCGAGCAGCAGAAGACGCCGGTGGGGCTCGATCGCGATACGACGGTGAATACGAGCCTCAGGCCGTCCGAGGCCGAGGAGATCACCGTGGTGAGCGATTCGGCCGTCATCGACCTGCGCTCGACGACGCTCGGCATCAACCTCGACCAGCAGGCGATCGAGTCGCTGCCCACCGGCCGCAACTACAGCTCGATGGCGCAGCTCGTGCCCGGCGTCACCTCCGACGCCAATCCCGAGAACACCACGCAGTCGACGATCTCGGTCTACGGCTCCTCGGGCGCCGAGAACGTCTTCATCGTCGACGGCGTCAACACCACCGGCGTCGAGTACGGCTTCCAGGGCAAGGAGCTCAACTTCGAGTTCGTGCAGGCGATCGACATCAAGACCGGCGGCTACGAGGCCGAGTACGGGCGCTCGACGGGAGGCGTGATCAACGTCATCACCAAGTCGGGCGGCAACGAGTTCAAAGGCGACGCCTTCGTCTACTTCGACGACGATTCGCTGCAGGCGAGCCCCGATACGATCGTCTCCACCGCCGGCACGGTCGCCGGCTACGAGCGCCAGGATTTCGGCGTCGACCTCGGTGGCTACATCGTCAAGGACCGCCTCTGGTTCTTCGGCGCCTACGACCGCGTCTCGAATACGACGGACACGATCCTGCCGGCCGGTCCCGCCGCCGGCGAGATCGTCGAATCGACCAGCGACCGCGACCTCGCCGCCGCCAAGCTGACCTGGAACATCACCCCGGGCCAGTCGCTGGTCGGCACCTTCTTCCAGGACCCGCGCGACGATGCCGGGGCGATCAACGACAACGATCACAAGCTGAACGGCGAGCCGCTCACCTACCTCGGGCAGCAGTCCTACGGCGGCCAGGACTATGCCCTGCGCTATGACGGGCTTCTGGGCTCGAGCTGGATCCTCTCCGCCCAGATCTCGCGCCACGAGGAGGAGAACTCGATCGGGCCGGCCTCCGCCGCGGGCGACATCGTCGAGTTCCGCGACTCGGAGAACGACTCGTTCCAGACCGGCGGCTTCGGTCTCATCCAGCAGAAGGAGTTCCGGCGCGACGCCTACGGCGGCTCGATCGCCAAGTACCTCGACCGGCACGACTTGAAGTTCGGGCTCGAGTTCGAGGACCAGGAGGCGACCGTCGTCAAGCGCATGTCGGGCGGCCAGCGCGTCGACATCCTCGCCAACCCCGCGGGCGGACCGGACATCTACAGCCACTTCTACTGGACGACCCCGCTCGCCACGGTTGGTGACGCTCCGACCTCGGCGCTCGTGGCGCCGGTCGCGCACGAGAACACCGTCGCCTACCTGCAGGACCGCTGGCAGGTCACTCCGGCGCTCGGTCTGAATCTCGGTGTGCGGTGGGACCGGCAGGAGATCTTCGACCGCTTCGGGCGACGGGTCATCGACTTGAAGGACGACTACGCGCCGCGCTTGGGCTTCACCTGGGCGCCGGGCGCCGAGGGGCACTCGAAGGTCTACGGATCGTTCGGCCAGTACTACGAGCAGATTCCGATGGACCTCGTGATCCGCTCGTTCGCGCAGGAGCGCCAGGCGCGAGTCTTCAATTTCGACCCGTTCTCGACCCGACCCGACGCCGCCGCCGAAGCGGACCTCGGACGCGATTCGGTGATCCTCGGCGGCTTCACCGAAGAGGCCGACCCGAATCTGAAGAACCAGTACATCAACGAGTTCATCCTGGGCTACGAGCGCGAGGTCCTGCCGGACGTGGCGGTCGGCGTGAAGGGCATCTACCGCGAGTACGGCCGCGTCATCGAGGACTTCGTCTGTACCGACGCCTACGACTACTGCATCGGCAACCCCGGCAAGGGGATCATGCAGCGGATCTACACCTACGACGTCTCGACGACCTTCCCGGCGCCCGAGCCGAAGCGCGACTACAAGGGTCTGCAGCTCGACGCCACCAAGCGCTTCTCCGACAACTGGCAGGGGCTCGTCTCCTACGTCTACTCCAAGCTCGACGGCAACTTCGACGGCGAATACGCGCCGTTCACCAACGTCGGCGCCGATCCGAACATCTCGGCCGCCTACGACTACTACGATTTCTTCACCGACGGGCGCAACTTCGACCGCATCACCAACGACGGTCCGCTGTCGAACGACCGCCGTCACCAGTTCAAGTTCTCGGGCTACTTCGTGACCGGCTTCAAGATGACGGTCGGCGTCTCCGGCTACTACCGCACCGGCACGCCGCTCACCCGCTACGGCTTCTCGGACGGCTACGGGCGTTACGAGTTCTTTCTCTCGAAACGCGGCGCCGAGGGCCGCGCTCCGGACATCTACGAGGCCGACGTCCACCTCGGCTATCCGCTCGAGCTGGGGCCGATGACGCTCAACTTCATGCTCGACATCTTCAACATCCTCGATGCCCAGCGAGCGATCCTCATCGACCAGAGGTGGGGCTTCCAGGAGGCCGACAACGTCTCGCCGACGCCGGTCAATCCCGGCTACGGCAAGGCGATCCTGCGCACACCGCCGACCACGGCGCGGGTGGGGGTCCGGCTGAGCTTTTGACCGCCGGCAGCCCAGCGCGCACATTCCTGGGCCCCCTTGCGGGGGCCCTTTCGTTGTCGACGCTCGTTCTCGCGCTGGCCTGCGGGCGCGGCAACGACCTGGCTCCGACACCTACGACACCTCCGGCGGGCGACATCGCTGCGCCTTCCCGCTCGGTGCTCTTCGTCGGGCTCGACGGCGCCGACTGGCAGTTCCTCGAGCCGCTGATGGCCGCCGGCCGAATGCCGAACTTGGCGCGTCTCGTGAGCGCAGGCAGCGGGGGAGTGCTGGTCACCGAACAGCCGCCGCTCTCGCCGCTCCTGTGGACGACGATGATGACCGGGCGCGGGCCGCTCGAGCACCGCATCCTCGACTTCGTGCGCTTCCATGCCGAGACCGGTCGGCGCGAACCGATCACGAGCGACGAGCGGCAAGTGCCGGCGGTGTGGAATATCGCCTCGGAGGCAGGACGGGAGGTCGCGGTCATCGGGCTCTGGGCGACGTTTCCGGCGGAAGAAGCCAAAGGCCTGCTGGTAAGTAACGTATTCCTGTCCGCTCGTGAATCGGTGGAGCGCGCGCTGTCGCCGGCAAGCGAGAAGTCCTGGGCGGAAAGGGTTCGACAAGAAGGCACCGGCAGCGTCGATCTCGCGGCCATGCGGAGGCTGCTTCCCGATCTCTCGGCGGACGAGCTCGCCGCCGCCGTGTCGTCTTCGGATCCCTTTGCCGAGAAGGTTCCTGGCCTGAGGCAGGTGCTGGTGCAGACCGAGATCGTCCGACGGCTCGCGCTGGAATGGCTGGCAAAGCACCCGACGCGGCTGGCGGCGGTCTACTTCGAGGGCACGGACACGATCGGGCATCTCTTCGCGCCGTTCGTGGCTCCGCAGACAGCGGGCGTCGACGCTCGCGACGCCGCGCGCTTCGGACCGGTCCCGGAGCGCTACTTCGAGCTCCTCGACGGCGTTCTCGGCGAGCTCGCGGAGGTGGCGGCGCGCTCCGGTGCGGTGCTGATGCTCGCTTCGGACCATGGTTTCGAGTGGGGCGAAGGGCGGCCTGCGGGGCTCTCGAGTGTCGCGGGAGCCACGGCGGCGAAGTGGCATCGGTCGGATGGGATCTACCTGCTTGTCGGACCGGGTATTCCGGCACGGCCCGGACGCTCGGCGCGGGGGGGAGTGGCGCAGGTCGCTTCGACGCTGTTGGCGTTGATCGATCTTCCTGCGCCGCGCGGAGTGGCTCCGGCACTCGCGGAGGCCGGGCCGGCGCCCCTTCCCGCCGCAGATTCGCGACTCGAGGCGCGCCTCCCCGTCGCGGACTCGCGGCCCGAGGTGCACTTCAGCCACGACGAAGAGCTCCGGAAACTTCAGGCCCTGGGCTACCTGGGGGCCGGCCCGGAGAAAAGCGAGGGCCCGCGCCCCCACGGCACTCGCACGGCCGGTTCGTTCAGCAACGAGGCGCAGATTCTCGAAGGCCTCGGGCGGACGGCCGAGGCGATGCTCTGCTACGAACAGGCGCTCGAACAGGAGCCTGGCGATGTCGCGGCAAAGTGGAACCTTTCCAATCTCCTGTTCGAAGAGGAGCGGGATGCCGTGCGCTCCGACCGCCTGCTCGTCGAGGCGTTCCAGGGCGGACTGCCGGCGGGCGGCGAGCTCATTGTGGCGCGCGCCGCGCTCTGGCGCGAGCGCGGCCGGCTCGATCGCGCCCGCGCGCTGCTCGATGCCGCCGTCGCGGGGAGGCCGGCCCACGTTGCGCTGCGGCTCTTCCGCGGCCGCGCGCGCATCGAGCAGGGCGACTGCGGTGGGGCCGCCGCGGACTTCGCGGAGGCGGTGCGGCGCGACGAAGCACGCGCCGGCTCGTGGGCGGCGCTCGCCACTGCGCACCTCTGCCTGGGCGAGCGGGCCGCCGCCCGCCGGGCCTTCGAACGCGCCGTGGCGCTCGCCCCGGAGCGCGAAGAACTGCGGCGCGCGCTCACATCGCTCGATGCGATCGACGAGCCGCGTCCCCGGCGTTGACTCGGGGACCTCCGGTTCCATACAATGCACCGGCTCGGGCAGGGGAGGTTAGCTCAGTGGTAGAGCACCTGCCTTACACGCAGGGTGTCGTGGGTTCAAGCCCCTCACCTCCCACCATTTGAGGGAGGCCTCCGAGCTGCAGGAGTCATCAGAGGGGCAGAGGGTCAGAAGGGATCATCGCGGGGTCGTAGTTCAGCTGGTTAGAACGCCTGCCTGTCACGCAGGAGGTCGCGGGTTCGAGTCCCGTCGGCCCCGCCAGTTCTAAGTTTCGATTTCGGAAGTCAGACGGGGAGTTTGCAAGATGCGCGACAAGATCAAGTTGGTTTCTTCGGCCGGAACGGGTTACTTCTACACCACCACGAAGAACAAGAAGGCCTCCAGTGAGAAGCTGCGCATGAAGAAGTACGATCCGAAGGTGCGCCAGCACGTCGAGTTCGTCGAAGAGAAGCTGCGCTAGCGCAGTGACGCGAGGGCAGGCGCCGACCGGCGCCCCGATCCGCCCGCTCCTGCTCCGGGGCGGCACGATCCTCTCCCTCGATGCCGTAGCTTCGGTCCACCCCCACACCGACGTTCTGCTCGAAGCGGGCCGCATTGCGGCTCTCGGGCAGGGCCTCGTCGCGCCCGGGCATGCCCGGACCCTCGACGTCACCGGACACCTGCTACTCCCCGGCCTCATCCAGGGACACCTTCATCTCGGTCAGACCCTGTTCCGCGGCCTCGCCGAGGAGCGCGCCCTCCTGCCCTGGTTGCGCGAGCGCATCTGGCCGCTCGAGGCCGCCCACAACGACGAGACCGCCTACTGTTCGGGCCGGCTCGGCGCCGCCGAGTGCCTGCTCGGCGGCACGACGACGATCCAGGACATCGGCCTCGGGCCCGGGATCGAGGGTCTCTTGGCGGCAATTGCCGAGTCCGGCCTCCGCGCCACCGCCGGCAAATGCCTGATGGACGAAGGCCTCGGCCTCCCGCCCGGCCTCTGCGAGCCCGCGGCGGCGAGCCTCGCGCACGCCGTCGAGCTCGGCGAACGCTTCGAGCGCGAAGGGGGCGGGCGTCTGCGGGCGGTGCTCAATCCGCGCTTCGCCCTCTCCTGCTCCGACGGACTCTGGCGGCAGGTCGTCGAGGCCTCGCGGGCACTGGACTGGCCCGTGCACACCCACGCGCTCGAGCAGCGCGCCGAGGGTCGCGCCGTCCGACGCGAGAAGCAGGGGCGCGACGAGATCGAGTACTTCGCCGACCTCGGTCTCCTCGAGCGTGACCTTCGCATCGCACACGGCGTCTGGTTGCGACCGCGGCACTTTGCCCGGGTCGCCGGCCGGCGCTTCGGCGTCGTGCACTGTCCGGGCTCCAACCTCAAGCTGGGCTCCGGGCTCGCGCCCGTGGTGGCGATCCGGCGCGCCGGGATTCCGGTCGGTATCGGAGCCGACGGCGCGGCCTGCAACAACCGGCTCGACGCCTGGTCGGAGCTGCGTCTCGCGGCGCAGTTGGCGAGCGTGCGTAGCGGTCCGGGCAGCCTCTCGGGACTCGAGGCTCTGCGCCTCGCGACCAGCGAAGGGGCGCGCGTCCTCGGACTCGCGGACGAGATCGGTTCGATCGAGGTCGGCAAGCGGGCCGATCTGCTGGTCCTGCGCACCGACCAGCCCGAGCTCGCCGGCGCGGCGGAGATGGACCCGCACGATCGCGTCGCCTTCGGCGCCTCGCCTGCCGCCGTCCGGCACGTGACGGTCGACGGCGAGCTCCTGGTCGAGGACGGGCGGTTGCGGCGCTGGGAGCTCTCGGAGGTTCTGGACGCGGCAGAGGGCGCGACGGCGACACTTCTGGCGCGCGCCGCGCTCTTGTGACCCCGACTGCCCCATCGGGCCCTCGCGGTGCACAGTAGTAACTACCCTTGCCTCCCAGGCAGTCCGGTGCCAGTCTTGGCGCTGGATCGTGCAGTCCCCTCGCCCTCCGGGCGGCGGAGAAACCCCTTGGAGGTAGCGATGCGGTATTCGACTCGGCTGGCGCTTCTGGGCATCCTGACGGCTGGGCTGGCGGCGCAGGCGTCCGCGGGTCTGGCGTCGAGCAGTTGCAGCAGCGGTGCGTCCCCGGCGGCGACGCTGCTCGTCCCATATTTCGAGGTCGACCTCACCTCGACCAGCGGCCTGACCACGCTCCTCGCCGTGACGAATGCCGGCGCGCAGTCGACCCTCGCCCATGTCGTCGTGTGGACCGACTGGGGGGTGCCGACCCTCATGTTCGACCTGTTTCTGGCCGCCGACGACGTGCAGTCGATCAACCTGCGCGACCTCTTCGCGGGGCAGCTCCCCGAGACGGGCGGCGGCGCCTTCGCCGGCTGCACGAATCCGTTGCAACTGCCCGCTCTCGACGCAGTCGCGATCGCCAAGCTGCGGCAGCAGCACACCGGCCAGCCGGATGCCCAGGGGAACTGTGCCGGCAGCGGGAGGTCCGGTGCCCTTGTCGCCACCGGCTTCGTGACCATCGATGTCGCCCAGGCCTGTTCGGCCGAGATCACGTATCCGGGGCACAGCGGCTACTTCGCGGCCGGCGGCACGGGTATTGCGGGCAACGCCAACGTGCTGGTGGGGGACTTCTTCCTCGTCGACACCGGTGAGGATTTCGCACAGGGCAACGAAGCCGTCCACATTCTGGCGGACGAGGCCCGGTTCGGCGGCCAGCCGGCGACGTTCTACGGCGCCTGGGTGGCTCACAGCGGCGCCGACGCACGCGTCCCTCTCGGCACGCGTTATCGCTCGCGCTACCTGAACGGCGGCGCCTTTTCCGGCGGCACCGATCTGATCGTCTGGGTCGAGCCGAGCCTGGCGCGACCAGAGGCGGTCGTTTGCGGCGAGCGGACGAGCTTCGTCGATCCCTGCCAGTACCTGCAGACCACCGCCTTCAACGAGGCGGCCGCGGGTCAGGCGCCGGTCAAGGACTTCGTCGTCACCGAGATCGCGACGCGTCTCCAAGTCGGCAGCATCGAGGTTCCGGTCGTCGCGCCGTTCGGTTTCATCGACCTCGAGAACCGGGTTCAGGTGGGCTGCCTCTCCGAGCCGGCCGGCGACTTCCCGCTGCAGAGCTGGGTGATGCCGATCTCCAGCGCCTCCGGGCGCTTCAGCCTCGGACTGAACGCCTTCCGCACGGCGGACGAGCTCTGTCTGCCCGCGGCTCCCTGACCCGTCCGATTCGCGAAAGGGGCCATTCATGGTGAGACTCCCGCGTCCAATCAAGGTCTCGACTCTTGTCACCTGCCTTCTGTTCGTGGGTCTCGCCGCGCGGTCGGACGGCGGTGCCTTCGAGAGCGCCTGCACGGGCGACCCCGTACCCGCGGCGACGCTGCTCATTCCGTACTTCGAAATCGACCTCGCCGACACGAACGGTAAGACGACGCTCATCTCCGTGACCAACGCGGGCGGGCAGGCGACGCTCGCGCACCTCGTGCTGTGGACCGATTGGGGGCTGCCGACGCTGGCCTTCGATCTCTTTCTCGCCGCGAACGACGTGCAGTCGGTCAATCTGCGCGACCTCTTTGCCGGCGCCCTGCCGGTGACGGGAGGGGGCTCCTTCGCCGGCTGCACGAATCCGCTCGTTCTGCCCACGCTCGACGACGCGGCGCTCGAAGCGCTCCGACGGCAGCACACCGGCCAGCCCGACGGCCAGCAGCGCTGCGCCGGGAGCGGCCGGGCAGGGGCCAACATCGCGCTCGGCTATCTGACGATCGATGTCGTCCAGGCCTGTTCGCCGACGATTCACTTCCCCACGAGCAACGGCTACTTCGAGGCCGGCGGCTCAGGGATCGCGGCCAATGACAACGTGCTGCTCGGTGACTTCTTTCTCGTCGATGCGGCGGCGAACCTAGCGCAGGGCGGCGAGGCGGCGCACATCGTGGCCGACGAAGCTCGCTTCGGCGGGCGGACCCAGACCTTCTACAGTCGGTGGATCGATCGCACCGGGGAGGACGCCCGCGCTCCTCTGGGTACGCAGTACCGCGCGCGGTTTCTCAACGGCGGTCTGTTTTCGGGTGGCACCGATCTCGCGGTCTGGGCCGAGCCGAGCCTGGCGCTTCCGGCGGCCGTGCTCTGCGACGAGCGTGAGGAATCGGTCGACGTCTGCCAGCTTCTGAGCTACTCCGTATTCGACGAGGCGGGTGCCGGGCAGGAGTTGCCGACCGAGGCACTGGTCACCGAGGTCACGGCGCGCATTCCCGTCGGCGGAACGGAGATTCCTACCGCGATTCAGTTCGGCTTCGTGGACGTAGCAAACCGGGAGTTGCGCGGATGCGACTTTTCGATCGGGCAGCCGCCGATCCAGGTTGTGCCGCTGCAGAGCTACGTCGTCGCGCTCCATAGTGCGTCGGGCCGGTTCGCCGTCGGCTTCAATGCCGCGCGGACCCGCGACGAGCTCTGTCAGGCGCCCTGAGCCGCTACCGCGGCTCGCCGGCGTCCTGGCCGGCGCTTGGACCGAAGACCTGGCTGGAGACTTGGTCCCCAGCGCGAGAAGGAGTACACTAAAGGTGTTCCTGGATGGCCGAGCCGCTCGCGCGCGCTCGGCTCTTTGTTTTTCCGGCGTCTCCGCTCCACAACCTCCAAGGAGCGGAGAATGTCAGTCACCCCTATCGCGTCGTCTGCAAGGTCCACACTCCCGGCCGGTTTCCCCGATTCGAGCTCCGCCGCGCGAGCGGCAGGCAGTCCGCGGCCGTCGGCGATCGCCCATCGCACGCCGGTCGATCGAGTCTCCTCGCCCGATCTGTTCCGCGTCTGCGCCGCCGGAACCTGCGAGCGCTCCTGGCGGGAGTTCGTGGCGCGTTTTCATTCGCGCCTCGTGATCGCCGTCCGGCGGTCGTTACTGCGCCTGGGCGGCCCCGGAGCGGAGGCCGAGCCGGCGGAGGACCTCGTGCAGGAGGTCTACTGCCGGCTGCTCGGTGGCGGCGGCAGCGGCCGGCCGCGGCAGTTCCGCGGCAGCAGCGAGGCGCAGTTGATGAGCTATCTCCAACGGGTCGCGGTGAGCGTGGTCGTCGATGCGCATCGCGCGACCCTGGCCCAGAAGCGGGCGGGCGGGCGTCTGGTCGTCCTGGAGGAGTGGAGGCTGACGCCGCTTTCCGGATGCAACGATGTGATTGGACCGGAAGACCGACTGCTGGCTGGCGAACGGCGGCGGGACTTTCTGCAGATCTGCCGTCGGGCGCTCGGCCGGAACGCGACTGCGGCCACCCTGCAGATCGCACGGCTGGCTCTGCTCGAAGGCTGGACCAGCCGGGAGATCGCTGCCGTGCTCGGCGGCAGGCTGGGTGTCGCCGCAGTCAACTCGATCATCTACCGCCTGCGGCGCAAGCTGTTGGGTCACGGAGTCGAGCTGCCGCGGCGCGACCGGCGCGCCGCGATCGCCGCGACCGCCGATACCGGCGCGAGACCGCAGGCGGAGCGCGCCTCCCCGGCTTGCCGCTGCGGCTCGCCCGGCCTCGAGCCGTAACTCGCCAACCGGGCGCGACCGGCATTCTCCAGGTCGGTCCTCGCGGGTTCCGGATGCCGGGCCCGCGGGGAAAGCGCGCCGCTGCACAGCCGTTTGTGCTTGCCTGCACAGTGGATTGTGCGTCCTGCGGCCTGTGGAATTTTCCCGCTGGAAGACTTATGTGCTGTATTCACTTGACTTTCCGGAGATTCCCGCACACACTACGCGAAGTTCAGACGAAGGAGATCGAGATGCGGCGCAAACTCTGCTTTCTCTTGGGCTTGACTCTGTCCTTGGCCGGCCTTCCCGCCTTTGCGGCCGCTCCCTTCGGCCATGTCGAGGGCATCCACGGCGGCGGCAACGCCGGCGGCGGGCTCCTCCCGATCACCGGCTGGGCGCTGGACGACGACGGTGTCGAGCGCGTCGAGCTCTATGTCGACGGCGTGGTCGCCGGCATGACGGACTACGGCCGCAATCGCCCCGACGTCGAGCTCATCTTCCCGGGCTATCCCGACGGCGCCCTGGTGGGATTCGGCATGTTCCTGGATTCGACGCGCTACACCAACGATCTGCACCAGATCTCGGCGCGGGTGACCAGCAACAGCGGCGAGCGGACCTGGCTCAACGCGGTCACGATTCAGATCAACAACAACAGCTCGAACCTCGCGCCGTTCGGCGCCATCACCTTCCCCAATCCGAGCAGTGAGCTCTATGGCACCTGCGACCTCGACGACCTCACCCCCCGGTTGAGCGTCATCAGCGGATGGGCGCTCGATGCCGGGATCGAGACCGGAGACACCGGTGTCAAGTACGTCGAGCTGCTGATCAATGGCGGCCTCTACGCGAACACGGTGATCAGCTGCTTCAGCGACCCCTATTGGGGTGGGCTGACGAACTGCTACGGCCTGCAGAGCCTCGACGTCGAGCGCATCTTCCCGACGGTCGCGAATTCGCCTCATGCCCGCTTCCGCTTCGTGCTCGACGTCGGTTGGCTGATCTCGGAGATCGGTTACTCGCAGGGCTTCCACGAGCTGACGATCCGCGCCGGCGACTACTTCGGCAACGTTGCCAACATCGCCGAGATTCCAGTTTCCTTCTTCTGCGACGAGAACACCGGCAACGCGGGCGCGATCGGCTTCATCGACGGGCCCGACAACGGCGCGATCATCGACGGCATCACCGAGATCTGGGGCTGGGCACTCGACCCCGAAGGGATCTCGGCGGTGCAGATCTGGCTCGACGGCGAGTGGGTGGGCGATGCCGCCTACGGCCTCGGGCGCCCGGATGTCAGCTCGGTCTATCCCGGCTATCCGAACAGCCTTGCTCCGGGCTGGGCGTACTTCCTCGACACCGGCCTGACCTCGGACGGTCAGCATCACGTCCAGGCGGTGGCGGTCGACATCTTCGGTGGCACGAGCATCGTCGGCGAGCGCTACTTCGAGATCCGCAACGAAGCTCCCTGACGCCTCGCGCAGCTCACAGCAGGAAGAGAAGGCCGGCGCTCGCGCCGGCCTTTTTCGTTTTCTGCGTGGGCGACGCATGCGTCGCCCCTACACTCCAGTTCCGGTGAAAGTCGGAGACATATAGCGGCGGGACGTTGGGGACATATTGCGGCCGCTCGTCCGAGGCGACGACCAGCGGTCGCCGAAGCCGCTATGTGTCCCCTGGCGCCCCGTGTGCGTCGAGTGAAACTGCGCCGCGGCGGTGGCGGGGCACTCCGCTGAAAGTCGGGGACATATTGCGGCCACTCGTCCGAGGCGACGACCAACGGTCGCCGAAGCCGCTATGTGTCCCCTAGCGCCGCCCCTGCGGTGAACCCAGTGCTACGCGGCGGAGACGGGGCACTCCGGCGCTCGTGAATCCAGGGCGGGCTCCTATTTGAAGCGTGGTCGCCCACCCTGGATTCACGAGCGCCGGAGCGCCCCAATGAGGCGAGAAGCCTGCAGAGTCGGCGACATCTTGCCGGAAGTCGGGGACATATTGCGGCCGAGCGGCTGAGCCCGGGACCAGCGGCTGCCGCAGCCGCTATGTGTCCCCTCCCACTGCCCGACGGGACCCCGGGCGAATGCCCTGAGGTCCGGAGAAAACGCTGAGTCTGCGGCGCTCTACGGTCGACCGAGGTTCGACGCCGCCACGTGCGGCTTCTTCTCCAGCCGGAGCCGTTCGGCGAGGAGGGCTTCGGCGCGCGGGAAGAGGCCGAGGGCCGCCTGGATCTGGGCGTCGCCCTCACTCTGCACCTGGTGCGAGGCCTCGATTCCGAAGCGCGAGGCGAAGATCTCGGCGCGGATCTGGCGCAGGGCGTAGATGCGTTCCGCCTCGTTCTCGAAGCCCTTGTCGAGATCCTCGACGGTATCGATCTTCTGCTCGACGACCCACTTGCGGAACTCGGCGAGCACGGTGTCGTCCGGCCGCCAGTCGCGGGTGATCTCGGGGTGCCGGCGATCGTAGTCGACGCCGAAGCCGAAGAAGGCCGAGCGTCCGAGGAGGAACTGCAGGAACGGCGCGATCTCCGTCGACTGCACTTCGACGTCCGGGGTGATGCCGCCGCCGCCGTAGACCTTGCGGCCGAGGTCGGTCGAGTAGGCTTCGGTTGCCGGTGGCTCCACCTTGGCGTGCGGAGCGTCGTCGCCGGGCTCGAGGCCGTTCCGGGTGTAGTAGTCGAAGTAGGAGCTGTAGTCGCGCTGGATCAGGCGCCCCGACGGTGTGTAGTACTTGGCGGTGGTGAGCGCCAGGCCGGCGCCGTAGGACAGGCCGTAGACCGTCTGCACCAGCCCCTTGCCCCACGTCGGCGTGCCGACCACGAGCCCGATGTCGTGGTCCTGGATGCCGCCGGAGAGGATCTCGGCGGCCGAAGCGGTGCCGCTGTTGACCAGCACGACCACCGGGTCGGCGATCGGCGCGTGGCTGCCGTCGGCGGAGTAGGACTGGGCGGAATCGGCGGTGCGACCGCGAGTGACCACCACCGTCGAGCCGTCCGGCAGGAACTGGTCGGCGACGTCCACCGCCTGGTCGAGTAGGCCGCCGCCGTTGTTGCGCAGGTCGAGCAGCAGCCGCTTCATCCCTTCCGCCTTGAGCTTGGCGAGCGCTTTCTCCACCTCGCTGGACGTCGAGCGGGTGAAGTCGCTGATCGAGATGTAGCCGGTGTCGGGCGCAATCATGTAGGCGTAGCGCACGGTGGTCTGCGGAATCTCGGCCCGGGTCACGGCGAGCTCGAGCGGCTCCTCGAGGCCGGCGCGCAGGATCGAGATCCGCACCTGCGTACCCTTGGGACCCTTGAGGCGGGAGACCGCCTCGTCGATCGACAACTTGTCGGTGGGCTCGTCCTCGATGCGCTGAATGACGTCGCCGGCGCGGATCCCCAGGCGCGAGGCGGGCGTGCCGTCGATCGGCGCGATCACGGTCAGTCGGCCGTTGCGCACGCCGACCAGGATGCCGAGACCGAAAAAGCTCGCCTGCTGCTTCTCGCGCATCGAGGAGTAGGCGGTCGGCGGCAGGAAACTGGTGTGCGGATCGAGGGTCCGCAGCATGCCGTTGATCGAGGAGTAGACGAGGTCGCGGAAATGGACTTCGCCTGCGTACTGCGACCGCGCCGCCTGAAGCAGCTCGGTGTAGAGCTTCAGGTTGTTGCGTGCGTCCTCTCCCAGGGCGAGCAGCCGGTTGCCGGCCAGCCCGCCGACCAGAGTCGCGAGAAGGAACAGGAGAGTCGCAGCGAGCCGCCACGGTCGACGCATGGGGCGATCCTAACATGTGAAAAGCAGCGCCCTTCG
>JAGPDF010000087.1 GCA_018057705.1 Thermoanaerobaculia bacterium
CGCATCTGGATCGCGGCGCGGTCGATGTCGCGGTAGCGCTCGGGCAGGAGCTCGCGGCTGGTGCACTCGAGGATCGCGGCGAGGATCTGGAGCTCACGCTCGAGGTTGTTGGTCGTCGGGATGAAGTCCGCGAAGGCGCGCGAGAGGTGCTCCGCGGTGACCTCGCTCGAATCGGCTGCTTCGGCTTCGAGGATCGACCGCACCAGCACCGCTTCGAGATCCGAGCCCGAGTAGCCCTTGATCGCCGTCTCCTCCGCGACGTCGGCGAGGCTCTCCACCTTGGTGGCGAGCTTGAGCTTCCTCTTCATCACCTGGAAGATCTCGTCGTACTCGGCGAAGGTCTCCGGATAGAACAACGGAATGTGCTCTTCCGCTCTCCCCTGGCGCTTGAGGTCGATCGGCAGCAGGTCGGGCCGGGCGGTGATCAGGAACCAGAGCACCTTGCCGCGATGGCGGGTGTCGGCCATGAAGTTCGCGATCTGGGCGAAGACCCGCTGCTGCGTGCCGGAGTCGCCCGACTGCTCGCGGTTGCCGAGCGCGGCGTCGGCCTCGTCGATCACCACGCCGACCGGCGTCAGCGAGGCGAGGATCTTGAGGATGCGCTCGAGATTGCCTTCCGTCGAGCCGACCCACATCGAGCGGAAGTTCTTGAGCTTCACGCACGGGAAGCCGATCTCGCGCGAAAAGCACTCCACCAGAAAGGTCTTGGCGCTCCCGACCGGCCCGCAGATCAGGTAGCCCATCGGCACGGCCGACGGGTTGCCGCGCGCGATCGCCCGCGCCGCCCGCCGCAGCCGGCCCTTGATCGCCGGCATCCCGGCGACCATATCGAGGTCGTACTTGGGTTCGACGTACTCGAGGAGCCCCATGCCCTCGGACTCGATGACCTCCTTCTTCGCCGCCCGGACGCCATCGAGAGTGAGCCTGAAGTCGGCGGGCGCAGCCTCGGCGCCGTCGAGGAGCTGGGCGAGCTGTGCCCGGGTCATGCCGGCGGTGAGCTCGGCGAGCCGCTGCGGCGGGACCTCAGAGAGGCGGCCGAACCACTCGGGCGGACGGACCGCCTCGAGAAACTCGCGACGCTCGGCGAGATCGGGGCGCGGGATCTCGACCTCCCGGGTCGCCGAGGCGCGCACCAGCTTCGGGTCGAGCTCGGAGAGACTCTCGGTGACCAGCACGACGACGATGTTCTTGGCGAGGAGCACCGGGTCCTGCGCCCACTTGCGCAGGTAGACCAGCACGGCGCGGTCTTCCGGGGTGCGGTAGGAGGCGTCGCCGTTGGGGACGAGCGTCTCGGCGAACGGCAGGATGAGCACCACCGGCCGGGCGGGCGCGAGCGTCGCGCAGTGGCGGAAGTACGAGTCGAGGAGCGCGAAAGCGTTGGCGGCGTCGCGTGGCAGCGCCTCGCCCCACGAGGTTCCGTGCACCGCGTCGTAGGCCTTCAGACGGTCGATGAAGTGCTGCTTCGCCGGCTGCGAGGCGAAGCCGAGCCCTTCGGCGCGGTTGTAGGTGATCTTCGACGGCCAGGAAGCGAAGAGGGCGTCGGTCAGAAAATTGTCGAGGAGCTGGAAGACGAGGCCCGACTCCTGGCGGACCGGGATCAGGTCCGCCGGCAGGCCGTGAATCACGAACGTATTGGCCTGCTTCGCGGCCACGGTGCGCGCGAGACTGGCGGCCCACCCGGGCAGCGTGCTCAAGAAGGTCGCGGAAGGCACGTCGGTCATCTCCTCGTACGAGAGCGCTCCGCCGGCGGCGGCGGAGGCACCACGGTCTTCCCCGAATCACGCCCACCCGGCAGGCGCAGGCGGGGCGCGAGCGGCTCGCCGACGTCGATCTGCGGCAGCGATCCGAGCATGCGCTCCATCTCCTCGACCGAAGCGTGGTCGGCTTCGACCTGCGCCAGCACGTCGTCGATCTCGGCCGAAAAGGCGAGGGCATCGGTCGCCGCGACCGACTTCTGCAGCAGCAGATGCAGGAGCGCCTCGAGCGAGTCGAGCTCGGCGGCGAGCGCAGCGCTGTTCTGGGCGTTCTTCTCCACCGCCTGGACGAGCTGGCGCTGGATTTCGAGGTGCTTTTCGAGCGCCTCACGCACCCGCGGCGCGAGCTCCGCCGTCGCCAACTGGCGCTCGAGGCGCTCGATCTCCTGGCGCTGCCGGCTGTCGTCCGACGCGAAGGCCATCTCGTCGTACTTCTGCAGCAGCCAGAGCCGGCGCAGGAACGAGGCGAGGACGGCGTCGAACTTCGCCGCCTGGTCGGCCATCACCCCCTGGCTGGCGGGCGACAGGCCCTTGTAGTTCGCCTGGATCCGCTCGCAGAGCTGCTGCAGGCGCTGCAGCCGCCCGCGCGCCGCCGCTGGCAAGGCGGCGAGCTGCTGGTCCTGCGACATCTCGACCGCCTCGCGCGCGGCGTACTTCTTCTCGATCTCGAGGCGGCGCTTCAGCCGTTCGACGAGGAACGGCAGGGTCATCATCTGTACCCCGGCCCAGAGCAGCAGCGGCAGCGGTGACAGCGTCAGCGCCGAGAAACCGATCGCTCCCGCGGCGAGAATCGCCTGGTACTGGTTGGCGACCGCCTTCTTCAGGGCGGGATGACGTTCGAGGAAGCTCAACCGGCGGTGGTCCTAGCCGCGCTCGGGCTGCTTCTGGGCGGTCGCCGCCTGCCCGGTGCTCTCGGTCGGGAACGGCGCGGCCTCCTTCACCGCGTCGGGCTTTTTCAGGCCCATCTCGACTTCGAACTCGGAGAGGATCGACTGCGCCTGCAGCTGGCGGGACTTGCGCTCGAGCTTGATGCGTTCGGTGTCGAGGCCGCCGGTGGCGACCTCGACAGAGGCTTTCGACTCCGCGACCTTCTGGCGGATCTGGTCGAGGTACTTGTCGGTGGTCGCGGCCGTGCCGTAGGTGTCGAGCTCGGCGAGAGCATTCGCGGCGCTGCGCATGACCTCGGCCTTCTTCGACTCGGCGATCGCCTTGCGGCTCTGCTCGATCCGGGCGCGCAGCTTCTCCTTGATGTCCTCCACCGACAGCTTGGCGTTCTCGAAGGCGTTCTTCGCCGCTTCGAGCTGCTCGGTCGTCGACTGCACCTCGAGCCGGACCTGCTGCAGCGTGGCGGCGTCGTCCTCCGCGAGGCGCCGCGCCTCGGGACTGCCTTCGGCGAGCGCCGTCTTGATCGAAGCGACGAGCGAGCGCTCCTTGCGCTGCGCTTCGAGGAGGTCCTGCTCGAGCCGGATCTCGGTGGCGCGGGTCGTCACCAGAATCTGGTTGAGCTTCGGCAGGGTGTTGCGCATCTCCTCGATCGACTCCTGCAACATGACTTCCGGGTCTTCGGCGTAGGAGATGAAGAATCCGAGCCACGACTTGATCACACGGGCGAGACGGCTGAACATGGGTCTGCTCTCCTCAGGAACCGCGGCTTGGACCGTCGGCGGAATCGGTGCTGATGGGGTTGCCGTCGACGAACGGGGCAACGGCGGACTGGAGTCTGCGCTCCTCGACACGCTTGCCGGCGCTCCATTCGGAGAGCCGGGCGGCATGCTCGCTCACGGCGCGGCTGTTGGCGGCCATGGTGGCTCGATGGCGCTCGACGAGGGCGTCGATCTCCCCTTGCAGCTGGGCGTTCGTGCGCTCCACGGCGGCCTGGCGTTCGGCGAGCTTCGCCTGCAGGAACTGCTCGAAGCGATCGAGCGCCTGGTCGCGGCGCACGGCGTCCTGGATGACCTCCCCGATCGCCACCGGACCGCCCGGGTTCATCTTGAGGAAGCCGGCGAGCGCCGAGGCCTTGGCCTGCGGCGGGAGCTCGGCGAGACCCGGGCTCTGGAGCATCTCGAGGACCTTGAAGGCGGTGAAGCCGTGCGGCGGATCGGGGATGCCGGCGGCCTCATAGACCGAGGGGAAATCGGGCAACTCGAGCTCGTCGACGGCGGGCACGGGAGCTTCACCGATCGCGCCCGTGCTGCCAGTTTCGCTGCTTCCACCCCGTCCACCCCTTCCAGCATCCGGGCCAGGCGAGGGCTCCGCCGCGCTCTGTGGAGTCGATCCGGCCTGCGGCCCGGAAGGCGCCCGGCGCCGTCGGGCGAGGGCGGCCTCGTCGACCGGTTTCGGCGGTGGCAGGCTGCGCAGGAGCTCTTCGAGCTCCGGCCCGTCGGAGCTCCCCGCTGCCGGCGCGCCACCGGTGGCGCGGCCCGTAGCCGGAGCGGCCGCGGACGGCTCATGAATCTCCACCAGTCGGAGCTTGCTCAAGACCTCTTTGAGTCCCATCGGACGACCCACCCTCCGCCAACGGTTGCGAACGTCGCGGATTCTACGCGCTTCCGGCCGCAGGCGGGGCGATTCCCAGGTCGGCGAGGATCTCGCCGGCGACCCGCTCGCCCGACTCGCAGCCACCCTCCATGAATCCCTGGAAGTCGGAGGAAGTGTGCTCGCCGGCAAAATGGAGCCTGCCGACGCGCTCGCCCTCCGCACCCCCGATGGTCGTCCATTGGCCGACGCCGTAGGAGGAGTAGCTACCCTTCGTGAACTCGAAGCTCGGCCAGTGGAACCGCGCTTCGCCGATACGGTGCCCGGCCGCTCCCGGAAAGACCCGCTCGAGCTCGCGCGCAAACTGTTCGGACTGGGCCGCCGGCGTTCCCTGGCCCATCTCGACGCCACGCCGCCCGCCGGTGAAATTGGTCAGGATGCCGGCCTTGCCAGCCTGCATCCGGCTCGTCTCCCAGGTGAGCTGGAAAGGCAGGTCCGTGAGGACGCTGCCGTTCGAGCCGGGCAGGCGGCCGGAGGCGCCGCGCGGCTGGCGCCAGATGCGTTCGGAAAATCCGACCATCAGCTTGGCGTTGGTGCCGTACCGGAGCTCCGCGATGGCCCGCCGCTTCACCGCCGGCAGGGAAACGCCGAGGTCGACGTCGCGCAGCAGCGTGAACGGCAGGGCCAGGACGACCCGCTCGGCGGAGACTTCGAACGTGCCCGCACCGCGCCGGAAAGTGAGCCGGAACTCCTGGTCGCTCTTCTCCGTCATCGCCTCGAGGCGGGCGCCGGTCTCGATCCTGCCGGCGAGTCTCTCCGCCAGGCGGCGCGGGATGAGATCGTTGCCGCCTCGCACGTGAAAGCGTTCGTCGCTCGCGCCGAAGACCTTGAACGGATCGGGCTCGGTGTCGATCATCATCAGCAGATTCCACGCCGACTGGTCGCCGGTCTCGAGGCCGTACTCAGTCGTGTACGCGACGTCGAGGAGCTTGCGGAACCAGCCGGTGCACTCCGCGCCGTCGAGCCATTCGGCAATCGACTGGTTGTCGATCGCTTCGCCGCCGTTGGGTTCACGGTACGAGACGGTCTCGCCGGTGACCGTCTCCCAGGCGGCGTCGATCCTCTCCGCCACCGGCGTGAACGCCTCGACGACCTCGGCGTCCGAGTACTGCCGGCCGTCGAAGTAGTAGAGGTCTTTGGCGAGCTCCGGGGCGTAGAGCGTGAGGTCATCGAGCTCCAGCCCGAGCTCCGCCGCGAGGGCGCGAATCCGTTCGTGGTTGCTGTCGATCAGCTCGCCGCCGAGCTCGCAGACCTGGCCCTCGGGGAAAGCGCCGGTGAGCGACCACATCCGCCCGCCGATGCGGTCCTGCGCCTCGTAGACCCGTGCCGTCACCCCCGCTTGCGCCAGCCGCCAGGCGCAGGTGAGGCCGGCGATGCCACCGCCGACGATCGCCACCTCGCGCCCGGTGCCGCCGAGCCTGCCCGGCAGGAGTGACCGCGCCCGCTCGCAACCGAGCGTCAGACCGGCTCCCGCGAGCGTCGCGCCGACCAGCACCTCCCGGCGCGTCGGGCCGCCGGCCCGGCGTGCGATCGCGAGCGCTTCACGCGCCGGGAGCCCCCGCTGGCGCGCGAACCTGGCGACAGCGAGGAGGCCTTGCAGACGAGAAAAAAGCGCGGTCTTTCCCATGGCGGCAGTCCTTCCTGTCCTAGAGGGAGGGGGCCGCACGCGGCACCCCGATCAGCCGGCGTAGAGCTCCACCTCTTCGGCCATGCGCTCGCCCATCCGGAGCGCCGTCGAGAGGTCGGGGTGACGCACGACGACGTAGCCGTCGCCGATCAGGGTCTGTTTCCAGTTGCGCCGCTGCGCACCGACCGGTGTCAGATCGACCTCGACGACGTAGCGGCCGAATTCGCCGAGCAACTTCTCGAGCCCGACGACGCGCTGGATGCGGCCTTCGCCGCGTGCCCGCTTGAAGGTGATGACGACGTTCCACTTGCGTTCGAAGCGGCGCTCGACACGCCCGAGGCAGGCGGCCTCCGCCCAGCCGACGTACGTATCGTTGTCGGTGCAGTAGTTCATGATGTCGACCGTGCGGGCGCCGGGTGGGCGGCCGCCGATCTCGCCGAAGACGACCTCGCCGTCGGCCTTCCTGTACCACTCCATGTGGGTGAACCCGGTCTCGAAGCCGAGCGCTTCGAGCACCTGGCGGCCCATTTTCCTGCCGCCGGCAAGATCGGGAACGTCCAACTCCCGCAGGCAGACCGTCTGCGGACTGATCCACTCGTTCTGGCGCTGGATGAGCGGCCGCGGCCGGTACCAGCAGACATTCTCGAAGTACATCCGGCCGCCGGCGCAGATCGTGTCGAAGGTGAACTCCTCGGCCTCGATGAACTCCTCCACCGAAACCTCCTGGACGTGCTTCACGAGCGTGAGGGCGCGCTCGAGCTCGGCACGCGAGTCGCAGCGATGGGTGTCGGCCGATCCGGCGCCGGCGATCGGCTTGACGATCACCGGATAGCCGATCCGCTCGGCGGCGTCGCGCACCTGGTCCTCGGTGTTGGCGCGGAAGTGCCTCGGGGTGCGGATGCCGGCCGCGTCGAGCCGCTGCTTCATGATCTCCTTGTCGCGGAACGGAAGCGTCTGGGCGACGGTCATTCCGGGGAGATTCAGGGCCTCACGAATCTTCGCGGCCAGAATCATCCCCGGCTCCCAGAGGCACTCGACCCGGTCGATACGGATCTGGCGTGCCAACCGCTGCATCTCGCGCACCGTCGCCGGCTCGTCCCACAGCGAACGCACCTGCAGGTGATGCGCGACATGTTCGCGCGCGATCGGCGGCAGCATCTCTTTCGGCTGGTCGCCGAGACCGATCACCCGCGCTCCGACGAGCGAAAGGCCGCGGGTGAAATACGGCATCTCGGCCGGATAGCCCGGCGACAGCATCAGTACGTTCAGGGTCATCCGAGCTCCACTCTCACCGTCGAAATGGTGCGCCGCAAGGCCTCTTCCACGACGGCCGTCTCGGGGTGACGGAAGAGGATGTACCCCTCGCCCTCGTAGCTCGACGACTGCGGCTGGCCGACCTGCGGCAATTTGGCCTCGACGATCAGGTGACCGAGGTCGCGCTGCACCTCTGCCAGACCGTGCACGGCCTGGACGCGGCCCTGCCCCTGGCCCCGAAGGTAGGCGCCACCGGCGGCGAACCGGTGCGGCGGGGGGTCGAACTCGTCTTTCACCACGAGCCGTGCCCAGGCGCGGTAGAAGTCGAGGTCGTGGGCATAGGAGATCAACGAGGTGATCTGGGCGCCCGGCGGGCGCGCCCCGACCTCGGAGACCATCACCGAGCCGTCCGGCTTGCGAAACCACTCCATGTGGGAGAGGCCGGTACCCATCCCGAGCACCTCGAGGGCACGGAAAGCGACCCGCCGGATGTCGTCGAAACGCGGATGATCGATCTCGCGCGGGATGAGAACGCACCACTGGATCCAGGGATTGTCGATGACGTCGAGCGGCGCCGGGAGGTAATAGGAGAGCGAATGCCAGACCGGCCGGCCGCGGATCGAGACGGTGTCGAACGAGAACTCCTCGCCGACCACGAACTCCTCGACCACCGCCTGACGGTCCGGGCTGGGGCGGACCGCGGCGAGCGCCGCCTGCAGCTCGCCGGCGTCGCCGACCCGATAGGTGCTCTTCGCCCCGGCCCCAGCAGTCGGCTTGAGCACCACCGGGAAGCCCACGCTCTCGACGAAGCGGGAGGCCTCGGCGTCGTTCGTCACACGGCTGTGTCGGGCGCAGGGCACGCCGGCGCGCGCGAGCACCGACTTCATGCGTGCCTTGTCGCGGAAGTTCTTCGCCACCTCGGCGCCCATCCCGGCGATTCCGAGGGCATCGCGCACTTCCCCGAGCGGCACCTGGAGCTGCTCGAGGGCGCCGACGAGACGGCTCGGCGGTCCGATCTGGCGCGCCAGACCGCGCACCGCATCGGCGATCTGCTGCGGATCGAGCCCGTCGGCGATTCGGTAGTGGGCAGCGAGCTTGTTTCTGAGGCCCGCCGGGAGGCGCTCCGCCGGATCCTGGCTGATGAGACCGGTGCGGACGCCGGGAAGATCGGCGACCGCTTCGACGAAGCGCAGCGTCGTATCGAGGAAGAAAGGGGCGACGAAGACGACCGATGACATCTCTCTCCTCATCTCCTCACGCAGCGTAGAGCCGCACATCCTCGCCGAACTCGTCGGCCATGGCCAGGGTGATGGCAAGATCGGGGTGGCGCAGAATCACGAAACCGTCGGAAACCAGGGTCTGCTTCCAGTTGCGGCGCGGCGCGCCCACCGGCAGGAGGTTCTCCCAGACGATCTCGGCGCCGTGCCGCGCCTTGAACGCTTCGAGCCCCTCGATGCGCTGGATCCGGCCCTCGCCGATCGCGCGCTTGTAGATCGTCGCCACGTTGTAGCGCCGGCGGACGTTCTCGCGGAAACGCCCGAAGCAGACGGCGTCGGCCCAGCCGCGAAAGACGTCGATGTCGCAGGCGTAGTTCATCTGATCGACCTGATGGGCGCCGGGCGGGCGGCCGCCGATCTCGCCGAACACCACCTCGCCGTCGGCCTTCATGTACCACTCCATGTGGGTGAAGCCGGACTCGAATCCGAGCGCTTCGAGCACCGCGAGGCCCATCTTGACGCCCTCGCGGAGGAGCGGCTGATCGGGGTCACGCAGGGCGATGACCTGGGGGCTGATCCACTCCTCGGAGCGCGCCTTGAGCGGCCGCGGACGATACCAGGCGATGTTGTAGAAGGCCGGCCGGCCGGCGATCGAGACCGTGTCGAAGGTGTACTCCTCGCCGTCGATGAACTCCTCGACCGAGAGCTCGCGCACGTGCCGGACTTTGGCGATCGCCTGCGTGAGCTCGGCGGCATCGCTCACCCGGTAGGTGTCGGCCGAGCCGGCACCGTCGATCGGCTTCAGGATGAGCGGAAAACCGATGCGCTCGGCGGCGCCGCGGATGCCGGCTTCGTCGCGCGCCGTCAGGTGGCGGGGGGTGCGGATTCCGGCGGCGTCGAGGAGACGCTTCATCTCCTCCTTGTTGCGGAACGGAAGGGTCTGGGCGGCGTTCAGGCCGGGGACGCCGAGCGCTTCGCGCAGCCGGGCGGCGAGGAGCATGCCGGGCTCCCAAAGACACTCGACACGGTCGAGCCTTCGCCCCGAAAGCCAGCGCCGGACCTCCTCGACGAGCGTCGCTTCGTCCCAGAGGGAGCGCACCCGGAGATAGTCGGAAAGGGCACTCCGGGTCTCGGGTGCCAGGGTGCCGGGCGGCTGGTCGCCGACGCCCAGAACTTCCGCGCCGACCTCAGCCAGGCCGCGGACGAAATGCGGCATCTCGCTGGGATAGCCGGGCGATAGAAAAAGGACTCGGGCCAATGGATGGCGTCTCGACAGCAATAGAGCGCGCGCAAGTATAGCCGAGGGCGGACACCTGCCGCTGCTACAATTCGCGTCCCATGCCGACCGAGGAGACGAGGGTCCGATTTGCCGCCCTCGCGGAGGGAATCGATTCGAGCCCGAAACGCGGCCGGTGGCTGGTCATGACGCACGACAACCCGGACCCGGACTCGCTCGCCTCTACCGCTGCCCTGGCGTTGATCCTGCGCCGGCGCTTCAAGCGCCAGGTGACGGTCGCCTATGGCGGCATCATCGGCCGCGCCGAAAACCGCGAGATGGTGCGCAGCCTCCGCCTGCCTCTGAGCCATATCCGCAACGTCAACCGGCGCAACTACAGTTCGTTCGCACTGGTCGACTGCCAGCCCTGGTCCGGCAACTCCCAGCTGCCGCGGTCGGTCGTTCCGGACCTGGTCATCGATCATCATCCGCTGCGCAAGTCGACATTGGCGGGACTCGCGGTCGATGTGCGCCCGCGCTACGGCGCCACCGCGACGATCCTCGCCGAATACCTCCAGGCGAGCGGCCTCACGCCCTCGCGGGCGCTCGCCACCGGGCTGGTCTACGCCATCCGCTCGGAGACCCAGGACTTCGGGCGCGAGGCCGCCGGCCCGGACCATGCGGCTTTCGACCTCCTGCTGCCGAGAATCGACCGCCGGATGCTGGCGCGGATCCAGAACGCGCGCCTGCCGCTGGTCTATTTCCGCAACCTCCACCGGGCGCTCGAGAGTCTCTCCGGGGTCGGCAACCTCGTAGTGTCGAACCTGGGCGAGGTCGACCAGCCCGACATCGTGCCCGAGATCGCCGATCTCCTTCTGCGCATGGAGGGCAAGACCTGGTCGCTCTGCACCGGCAGCCACGCCGACCGGGTCTATGCCTCGATCCGCACCACCAACGCCCGCGCCGATGCGGGCAATCTGATGCGCCGCCTGATCGGCACGCTGGGCAGGGGGGGCGGTCACGGCACGATGGCCGGCGGCTTCGTCAGCATCCCGAAGACCGCCGCCGACGGCGGACGGGCGATCGAACGCATGCTCGCCGTGCGTTTCGCGCAGGCCCTCAAGAAGAACCCGGAGCGCCTGGCGCCGATCGACCTCGCCAAGGTCGAGCTCGCCGCGCCCGAGCCGCCGGAGCGGCAACTCCCATGAGTCCGAAGACGCCCAAAGACGGCAGTCCGCGCCCACCGAAGCGGGTGCCCGGCCCGGCGCCCACCCGGCCCGCGAAGCCGCCGAAGGCGCCCATCCCGCCGGTGCCCCCGGAGCTCCCTGCGGAGGGCGCCGGACGCGCGCCGATCGCTGTCGAGCGCGAGGAGATCCGGATCCAGTTCCTGCAACGGCCGCTCCTCGAGCCGCTGCCGGAGATCCCCGGCGGCCTCCCGCATGCTGGCGGCGGAGCGGGAACGCCGCGCCGCCTCGCCTTCGTGCTCCACGCCCACCTCCCCTGGGTTCTCGGCCACGGCACCTGGCCGCACGGCGAGGACTGGCTGGCGGAGGCGATCGTCCACTGCTACCTGCCGCTGCTCGACATGGCCGACCGCCTGGCGGAGCGCGGCCGCCGCAACCTCTTCGCCTTCGAGGTCACTCCGATTCTCGCCGCGATGCTCGCCGATGCCCGCACCGAAGCGGTCGTCGAGCGCTACCTCACCGAGCGCACCAAGTCGGCCTGGGAGGCCCGGCGCAAGCATCCGCTGGCAATCTGGTGGCACGGCGAGTTCGAGCGCCTGCGCGCCATCTGGGATCGCTTCGACCACGATCTCGTCGCAACCCTGGCTCGCCTCGCCGAGGCGGGCGCCATCGAGCTCGCGACCTCGGCCGGGACGCACGTCTATCTGCCGCTCGCCCATACGCCGAAGCTGATCCGTCTCGCCCTGCGCACCGGCAGGGAGCAGCACCGCGAGCTCTTCGGCGACGATCCCCGCGGCTGCTGGATGCCCGAGTGCGCCTACCGTCCCGGCGGACCCTGGCAGCATCCGGTGACCGGCGCCTTCGAGGAGGGGCGGCCCGGAAACGAGCAGTTCCTCGCCGAGCAGGGGTTTCGCTGGACGGTCGTCGATGCCCACCTCCTCCGCCGCGGCGACCCGGCATTCGCCTATGGTGCCAACACCCGGCCGGAGGAGATCGTCGAGCCCTCCGGGCCCCATCCGCACCCCTACTGGATCCGGCAGAGCGCCGTGGCGGCCTTTCTGCGCGATTCGCGCACCGCGGCGCAGGTCTGGTCGCGGCAGGGCGGCTATCCGGGCGACGGTGCCTTCCTCGACTTCCACAAGCGACAGTGGCCTTCCGGTCTGCGGCTCTGGCGGGTTACCGACCCCGAGGCTGACCTTCAGGACAAGCTCGTCTACTGGCCGGAAGAGGCCCGAAAGCGTGCACGGGAGCAGGCCGAGCACTTCATCGAGCTCGCCTCCGGCCTCGACGGCATGAACGACGGCCTGATCTGTTGCCCGTTCGACGCCGAGCTCTTCGGCCACTGGTGGTTCGAAGGGCCGATCTGGCTCGAGCGCGTCCTCGAGCTCGCGGCGCCCGGCACGGCGGTCGAAGCGACCACCCCCGACCGCGAGCTCACCAGCCATCCGCTGCTGCGCCGCGCCTTCTTTGCCGAAGGCTCCTGGGGCGCGAGCGGCGACCACCGCGTCTGGGTAAATCCGCAGACGGAGTGGTTCTGGCGCGAGCTCGCCGACCTCGAGCGCCACGCGTTCGCCGCCGTGCGCTGGGGCGGGGCGCGACAATGGCGGCGCGCGATCCTGAACCAACTGCTGCTCGCCGCCGCCTCCGACTGGCCCTTCCTGGTGACCATGGGGACCGGCGGCGACTACGCCGAGCAGCGTTTCCGTGAGCACTGTTCCCGTCTGCGGGAGCTGATCGACCTGGGACCGCGCACCCGTTCGCTGCCCGCCTGGGTCGAGGGCGACATGCCCTTCGCCGACCTCGAGCCCGAGTGGGCGCGGCCACCCGAGGAGTGAGTTGCTTGACGAGTCGTTCCGCCGAAGAGTGACGTAGCCGAAGCACGAAAGAGAGAGCCCGCACCATGCCGTCCGACCTTACGAATCTCCCCCGCCTGCACATCGCCGGCATCGAGCTGCCGCGCGAGGTGCAGGGCCTGTACGATCTCGCCTGCAACCTCTGGTGGACCTGGAACCCGGCCGCCCGCCAGCTTTTCGCCGCGATGGACGGCCGCGCCTGGTCGCTCTATCGCAATCCCGTCCAGCTGCTGATCAATTTCGATCACGACCACTGGGAGACGAAGCTCGAGGACGAGCACTTCCGCAGCCTCTACCAGAAGGTCATCCGGAGGTTCGAGGCCTACATGGCCGGCGGCCCAGAGACCTGGTTCGCGAAGCGCTACCCGGACCTCGACGGGCCGATCGCCTACTTCTGCATGGAATACGGCCTCGATCCCTGCCTGCCGATCTACTCCGGCGGCCTCGGGGTCCTCGCCGGCGATCATCTGAAGAGCGCGAGCGACCTGGGCGTGCCGCTGGTCGGCGTGGGGCTCCTCTACCGCAACGGCTACTTTCACCAGAACATCGACGCCGACGGCCGCCAGCAGCACATCTACCCCGAGCACGACTTCTCCCGCCTGCCGATCCGTCCGGCGGCCGGTCACACCGGCCGGGCGGTGATGGTCTCGATCCCGTATGGCGGCCGCGAGCTCCATCTCCAGGTCTGGATCGCCCTCGTCGGGCGCGTGCCGCTGCTGCTGCTCGACACCGACGTGGCGCAGAACGACTCGGCCGATCGTCCGATCACCAGCATCCTCTATACGCCGGGACGCGAGATGCGCCTCGCCCAGGAGCTCGTGCTCGGCATCGGCGGCGCCCGTGCCCTCGAAGCGCTCGGGATCGCACCGGCGGTCTGGCACATGAACGAGGGGCACTCGGCCTTCCTGCAGTTCGAACGTCTCGGCCGCCGCATGCGGGAGCACGCCGAGAGCTTCGACGACGCGATCGCCGAGCTCCAACGGACTTCGGTCTTCACGACACATACGCCGGTCGCGGCCGGCAACGAGGTCTTCGACGCGGCGTTGATCCACGACTACTTCGATCCGCTCTGCGCCGAGCTCGGCATCGAGCCGGAGCAATGGCTGGCGCTCGGCAACAACGACCATGGCGAGCCGAATCAGCCGCTCAACATGACGGCCCTCGCCATCCGCACGAGCTCGCGGATCAACGGCGTCTCGGAGCTGAACGCCCGGGTCTCCGGCAAGATGTGGCAGCACCTGATTCCGGCGAACCGGCCGGAGAACGAGCAGATCCGCGCCATCACCAACGGCGTGCACCACCCGAGCTGGCTCGGCATCGAGCTCCAGGAGCTCTTCGCCAGCTGGTTCGGCGAGCGCTGGCCGCAGGTGGTGACGAGCCCCGAAGGGCGCGAGGCCATCCTCGCCGCGCCGGACGGCCCGCTCTGGGAGGTTCACCTCGCCCAGAAACGCCACATGGCCCGCTTCCTGCGTTCCCGCCTGCGCGACCAGTTCGCGCGCCACGGCCTGTCGCCGGCAGAGCTGCGCAAGCTCGAGCACACCTTCGACCCCGAGGTTCTGACCATCGGCTTCGCGCGCCGCTTCGCCACTTACAAGCGGGCCGGGCTGCTGTTCTCGGACCTCCACCGCCTGCGCAAGCTGGTCGGCGACGCCGAGCGCCCGCTGCAGATCCTCCTCGCCGGCAAGGCCCACCCGGCCGACAAGGCCGGGCAGGAGCTGATCCAGCACATCTTCCAGCTCTCGCAATCGGACGCCCTGAAGGGCAAGGTCTTCTTCGTCGAGGACTACGATATGCGCGTCGGGCGGATGCTGGTCCAGGGGGTCGACGTCTGGCTCAACACCCCGCGCCGGCCGCTCGAGGCTTCGGGGACCTCGGGCATGAAGGCGGCGATGAACGGCGCGCTCAACTGCTCGATCGCCGACGGCTGGTGGCCCGAGGGCTACGACGGAGAGAACGGCTGGGTGATCGGGAACGCCACGGAGGATCCGACCCGCGACACCTCGGCCGGCAAGGAGCCGATGGCCGACGAAGCCAAGACCGACCGCGAGGACGGCCTGGCGCTCTATGATCTCCTCGAAGAGCAGATCGTGCCGATCTACTACGACCGTGACGAAGCGGGACTCCCGATCGAATGGCTGCGGCGGATGAAAGAGGCCATCGCCACCATCACGCCGAAGTTCGCGAGCCACCGCATGGTGCGCGACTACACCGAGCTCGCCTATGCGAGTCTGCTCCAGCCCCTGGAGACGCCGGCGACGCCGGCGGGCCGGGTCTAGAACTTGCTATCGACTCGACTCAGACCCGCAAGACAGGGTTCATAGAAAAAGACCAAGCTCGAACAAGGGAGATTTCGATGACGCGCTCTCGCCTCGCCGCAACGATGTGGACTGTCGCCCTGCTGCTTTCCTTGCTGCCGAAGCCTTCCCCCGCGATCGAGGTGGCGGCTTACACGCCCGATCCGGCGCTCCTTCAGGCCCGGCAGCCCGCCGTCCAACCGTTGCGGGTCGCCGAAGCCCTCGCCCTCGATCCGCTCGCCACCCTGGAACCCTCGCGAACTGGCGCCGCTGCCGACCGCGCGGCCCTGGCCGCCTGGAACTCGACCGGCGGCAAACCCGTCCGAGTCGGCTTCGCGCGCGCGCTCGCCGAGCCGCTCGAGCTGCGCTACGACGCGGCCCACTTCGCGGCGCGGCTCGGTCAACGCGCCGGCGGCGGCCTTCTCGCGCGAAAGGTAGACGGCAACTGGGCCTGGGGCACTTCGGTCGAGGTCGGCGAGGCGAAGGCCCTCCGGCTCGAGCTCGCGGAGGTCGACCTGCCGGCCGGCACGCGCCTCTGGGCCTACAACATGGGCGGCGAGGCGCGGGCGTTCGACCTGCGCCTCTTGCGCAGCGACGGCACGCTGCTCTCGCCGACGATCCCCGGCGATCGCATCTATCTCGAGGTCGAGCTGCCCGCCGGCACGACCCTCACGGGACAGGGATTCCGGATTCACCGCGTTCACGAGCTGGTCGTCCCGTTCGGCGTCGGAGCCGCCGCCGTCACGGCGCCGGAGGCCGACGGCTGCCTGCAGAGCGGCGAGTGCTTCGACAGCGGCGATTTCCCCGGGATCGCCAACGCCCGCAACGGCGTCTTCCAGTATCTCTTCGAGGACGCGGGCAGCACCTATACCTGCTCCGGCGGCCTGCTCAACGACAACGACCCGGCGACCCTTCAGCCGTGGCTGCTCACCGCCCACCACTGCGTGAACACTCAGCTGTCCGCCATCTCAATGGACACCTTTTTCTTCTATCGCAACAACAGCTGCGCCAGCGCCAGCGCCACCGGGACCGCCGGTCCGCTCGGCGCCGACCTCGTCGTGACCTCCGAGGACACCGACGTCACACTCGCGCGCGCGATCGACCCCAACGACATCCCCGCCGGCGCCACCTATCTCGGTTGGACCAGCCTTCGCCCGGCGGATGGCACGGTCCTCCACCGCCTGTCCCATCCCGTCCTCGATGCCGACGACACCATCCAGGCGCAGGCCTATTCACGTCACCAGCTCGACGAGAGCCCGGCGTTCGTCTGTACCGACGTGTCGACCACGAACTTCCTGCATACGGTAAATCTCGCCGGCACGGGGATTTCCGGCGGCAGCTCCGGATCCCCCATCCTGCGCGCCGACGGCCTCGTCGTCGGACAGCTCCTGGGCTCGTGCGGCGCACCGCCGGACGGCTGCGGCACCGACGAGAACATCCTCGACGGCGCCTTCGCCACCTCGTACCCACTGCTGCGTCCGTACCTCTCGCCCAGCGCCGGCGGCGTCTGCATCCCGGACTCCGACACCGCCTGCCTGCTCGGCGGGAAGTTCAAGGTCGAAGTGGATTGGGTGACCGCGACCAACGCCGGCATCGGCAAGGTCATGTCGTTCAACGGCGAGCGCGCCGAGTCCCCCGAGTCGGTCTTCTTCTGGTTCTTCAACGCGAGCAATTTCGAGATGGGGGTGAAGATGGTCGACGCCTGCGTGGCGCCGTTCGACCGCTACTGGGTCTTCGTCAGCGGCCTCACCTCGCAGGAGTACCGCGTGCGGGTGACCAAGATGTCCACCGGCGAGGTCGCGACCTACTCCAACCCGCTCAACAACCTGCCGCAGACCGAAGGGGACGTCAGCGCCTTCACCTGTCCGTGAGGTTGCTCTTCGAATTCGGTCTGTGACTTTCAGGCGTTCTCGCGGTCGGGGTAGCGGCGAAGCGAAAG
>JAGPDF010000088.1 GCA_018057705.1 Thermoanaerobaculia bacterium
TCTCTCGCCGCAGGTGACTCGCGGCTCTCCCGATCGGATCGACGATACCTATGGAGACAGATGACATGGCCAATCCCCTGCTGACCGGACTCGGTCTGGCTACCCTGCTCGCCGGTAGTGCTGCGGCGGCCTCGCCCGCCACCCCCACGGCCACCGCCGCCAATCCGCTGCTCGCCGCCTGGAGCGGGCCCTACGGCGGCGTGCCGCCCTTCGATGCCGCCAAAGTCGATCTCTTTCAGCCGGCGCTCGAGGCGGCGATGGCCGAGCAGCTCGCGGAGATCGACCGGATCGCGGGGAATCCGGAGCCCGCGACCTTCGCCAATACGATCGCCGCCCTGGAGGGTGCCGGGCGCACTCTCGATCGCGCGAACACCGTCTTCGAGGTTTTCGCAGGCACGATGAGCACGCCCGAAGTGCAGGCGGTCGAGCGCGAGATGGCGCCGAAGCTGGCGGCGTTCGCCGACCAGATCACCCAGAACGAGAAGCTCTTCGCGCGCATCCAGGCGGTCTACGAGACCCGTGAGAGCTCGGGTCTCTCGCCCGAGCAACAGCGCCTCGTTTGGCTCGACTACACCAACTTCGTGCGTGCCGGGGCGAAGCTCGATGGCCCGGCGAAGAAGCGGCTGTCGGAGATCAACCAGCGTCTCGCCACCCTGTTCACCCAGTTCAGCCAGAACGTGCTGGCCGACGAGACCGACTACGTTCTCGTCCTCGACTCCGAAGCGGATCTAGCTGGGTTGCCGCCCTCCCTGCGGGCCGCCGCGAGCGCCGCTGCCGAGTCGCGCGGGCACGCCGGCAAGTGGGCGATCCTCAACACACGATCGTCGATGGAGCCGTTCCTGACGTACTCCGACCGCCGCGATCTGCGCGAGAAGGTCTGGCGCACCTATTTCAGCCGCGGCGACAACGGCGACAAGCACGACAACAACGCCGGCATCACCGAGATCCTGATGTTGCGCGGCGAGCGCGCGAAACTCATCGGCTACGCCAATCATGCCGACCGCCGGCTCGAGAACTCGATGGCGAAGACGCCGGAGCGCACCCTCGAGCTCATGGAGGCGGTCTGGAAGCCGGCCGTGGCACGCGTCCACGAAGAGGTCGCCGACATGCAGAAGCTCGCCGCCGCCCAGGCGCCGGGCGATGCGGCGATCACCATCGAGCCCTGGGACTATCGCTACTACGCCGAGAAGGTGCGCAAGGAGCGCTACGACCTCGACGAGAACGAGGTCAAGCCGTACCTGCAGCTCGAGAAGCTGCGCGAGGGCATGTTCTGGGTGGCGGGAGAGCTCCTCGGCCTGCGCTTCGCGCCGGTCGCCGACGTCCCGGTCTATCACCCCGACGTCCGGGTCTGGAAGGTGACCAATGCCGCCTCCGAGCTCGTCGGCCTCTGGTACTTCGACCCCTACGCCCGGCCCGGCAAGCGCTCCGGCGCCTGGATGAACGCCTACCGCAGCCAGGAGCGCTTCGAGCGCGAGATCAGGACGATCGTCTCGAACAACTCGAACTTCGTGAAGGGCAAGCCCGGCGAGCCGATCCTGATCAGCTGGACCGACGCCGAGACCCTGTTTCACGAGTTCGGCCACGCCCTCCACGGTCTGTCGTCGAACGTGACCTACCCTTCGCTCGCCGGCACCAACGTGGCGCGCGACTACGTCGAGTTTCCGTCGCAGCTGCTGGAGCACTGGCTGCCGACGCCCGAGGTGCTCGACCGCTTCGCTCTCCACGTCGAGACCGGGAAGCCGATGCCGCGCGAGCTGGTCGCCAAGATCGAGCGCGCCGGGACGTTCAACCAGGGCTTCACGACGGTCGAGTTCCTCGCCAGCGCTCTCATGGACATGAAGCTGCATTTAGCCGCCGCAGGCGGCGGCGTCGCGATCGACCCCGACAAGTTCGAACGCGAGACGCTGGCCGCCCTGGGCATGCCGAAAGAGATCGTCATGCGGCACCGGACACCGCACTTCTCGCACATCTTCTCCTCCGACGGCTACTCTGCCGGCTACTACAGCTACCTCTGGGCCGACACCCTGACCGCCGACGCCTGGGAGGCGTTCGAGGAGGCCGGCGGCGCCTACGACAAGGCTGTGGCCAAGCGCCTGTATGACCACGTCTTCTCGGTCGGCAACACCGTCGATCCGGCCGAGGCCTACCGCGCCTTCCGCGGCAAGGATCCCGGCATCGACGCCCTGATGCGCGATCGCGGATTCCCGGTGCCGCAGGCCTCACCGGCGTCGGCGAAGAGATAGCGCGCGAGCCCGGGCGTCGGCTCCGGCGTCGCCCAGCCCGTCCGGCCGGGCCGGAAGGGTACACTTGGCGCCCATGTCGGGCGACGGCGAGCGCAGCGCGGATCTGACGGGTTTGCTGCAGGCGTGGCGGCGAGGCAGTGCCGGGGCGCGCGACGAGTTGCTCGAGCGCGTCTACGCCCACCTCAAGCGGATCGCCGCAGCCCAGCTGCGGGGGGAACGTGACGGCCACACCCTGCAGCCGACCGCGCTTGTGCATGAGGCCTATCTGCGCCTCATCAACCAGGCAAGAGTCGACTGGCGCGACCGCGCACACTTCTTCGGTCTGGTTGCGGCGACGATGCGCCGGGTGTTGATCGACCACGCGCGGCGCCGGGGAAGTCGCAAGCGTCAGCACGCAGAGGAGGCCCCGGGTCTCACGATCGCCGGATCCGTGGCGCCCGCGGTCGACCTCCTGGACCTCGACCGCGCTCTCGAGCGCCTGGCGGGAGAATCGGCGCGCGCCGCCCAGGTGGTGGAGATGCGCTACTTCGCCGGCCTCGACATCGACGAGGTTGCCGAGTGCCTGGAGATCTCGCCGGCGACCGTCAAACGGGACTGGGAGTTCGCTCGCACCTGGATGCGGGCGGAGTTGGGCGAACCGGCATGAGCGCGAGCGCTGGGTCGCCCGGCGGCGCCGCTCGATCGCTGCGATCGCTGCGCGACCTCTACGACCAGGCCGTGGAGCTGCCGGCCGAGCAGCGCGAGCGTTTCGTCGCCGCTCTCGAGGCCGCCGGAAGCTCTCACTGCGCGCAGCTCCGCCGCCTGCTCGCCGCCGCCGACCCGAGCGCCGAGTCGCCCCTCGACGGCGATCCATGGGCGCGAATCGAGGAGGAGGGCCCCGAACCGGCGCCGGAGCGCATCGGCCCGTACCGGATTCTCTCGGAGCTCGGGCGTGGCGGGATGGGCCGCGTCTATCTCGCCTTTTCCCTGGGCGCCGATTTCGAGCGTCAGGTGGCACTCAAGGTCGTCGCCCCGGGCGGCAGTGGTGTCGGCGAGATCGAGCGCCGTTTCCGCGACGAGCGCCGGATCCTCGCGCGCCTCGAGCATCCCGGGATCGCCCGCCTCTACGACGCCGGCCGCGCCGAGGACGGGCGCTGGTATCTCGCGCTCGAGTACGTCGCGGGTTCGAATCTCATCGAACACGTGCGCGAGCACGGCCTGGAGATTGCCGAGCGCCTGCGCCTCTTCCTCGCCGTCCTCGAGGCGGTGGCGTATGCGCACGCCTCCTCGGTCGTCCATCGCGACTTGAAGCCGGCCAACATCCAGGTCGGCCGCGACGGCAGACCGCGACTGCTCGATTTCGGGATCGCCAAGTTTCTGGCCGAAAGCGCCGCGGAGACGGCCCCGGGTGTCTCGGTCACCCGCACCGGCACGCGAGCGCTCACGCCGGCCTATGCGAGTCCGGAGCAGTTTCGCGGTGCAGCCGTCACTCCCGCCTCGGACGTCTTCTCGCTGGGAGTGGTGTTCTACGAGCTCCTGGCGGACGTTCGTCCCTTCCAACCGAAGGGAACCGAAGCGGAGATCGAGCGCGCCATCCTCGGCGAGGACCCGGAACCTCCGAGCACGGCCCGAAGGCGCGCCCAGACGGCGATCGACCGCGGCGTCGGGCAGGCCCCGTCAGGCCGGCCAGCGGCGAGGAGGCTGCCGCGGGACCTCGATGCCATCTGTCTCAAGGCGCTGCAGAAGAACCCGGAAGACCGCTACGCTTCGGCGGCCGAGTTCGCCGAGGACGTTGCGCGCTACCTCGCCGGAGCCCCCGTCGCCGCGCGTGGCGGCGGGCTCGGCTACCGGATCTCCCGTTTCTATCGCCGCCACCGGCTGGCCGTCGCGGCGGCGGCCGCCCTCGGGTTGCTCGCGACAGCCCTCGGCTACAGCGAAGTCGCACGCCGCCGGGGGGTCCGCGCTGCCCTCGCTCCCCGCGCTTCCCTGGCTCTCGATGCCGCCGTCGCCGCCGACCCGACGCCGCGCAGGTTTCCCTTCTCCGGCGTCGCGGCGAGCGACGCTCCGGAGCTCGAACGCCGTTTCGCCGCCGAACCCGGCAGCGTCGAGACCGGCGCCCACCTCGTGATGGCGCTGGCCAAGGGCGACCGGCGCGCCGAGGCCGAGCTCATCGTCGCCCGCCTGCGCCAGATCCCCGGCCGCGGCGCCGATCCGCTCATCGACTACGCGGAAGCGACGCTTGCAGGAAGCGGGGCCGAGCCGCAGCGAGCGCTCGTGTTGTTCACGACCGCACTCGAGCGCGCGATCGCCGCCGGGCGGGGGGACCTGGTGTCGCAGACCCGGGCGTCGCGCGGCCGGCTGCTCTCGACCCTGGGCCGGAGCGAGGAGGCGCGGGCCGACATGGAAGCTGCACGCGCCGGCTTCGAGACCTCTGGCGACACGGCGTCTCTGGCGCGCGTCCTCAACGACCTCGCGATCGAAGAGCTGCAGCGCGGCAACCTCCTCGCCGGGGAACGCCTCCTGGAGCAGGCGCTCGCCGCCAGCCGGGCCGTCGGTCCGGGCGGCGGCGGCGTCATCCTGGGCAATCTCGCCGGTCTCGCGATGCAGCGCGGCCGCCCCGACCTCGCCGAACCGCGCCATCGCGAAGCGGTGCAGATCTTTCGCGAAGCCAAGAGTCGCAGGCTCTCCTGGGCGTTGACCGATCTCTCGGAGACGCTGCGGGATCTGGGAAGGGTGGTGGAAGCGGACGCCGCCCTCGCCGAAGCGCTCACGCTTCTCGCCGCCGGCCCCGCGGGCTCCGACTACGCCATCGCGCTCTTCTATCGCGGCGGCGCCGAGCTCGACGCCGGCGGGCTCGAGCGAGTCGGCGCGACCGTGGCCGAACTGGCAAGCGTCGCGCGAACGACGGGAGATCGCGCGACGCTCGCCTATTCCGAGAGGCTGCGCGGTCTCGCGGCGGCCGCCCGGGGCGAGCGCGCCGCGGCGCGCCAGGGGCTCGCCGAGGCGAGTCGCCTGCTGCTCGCCAACGGCCAGGCCGACTGGGCTGCCGAGACCGATCTCCAGCTCGCCGAGGTCGAGTTCGGCTTCGACGAGCTCGTGGCGGCGGCCGGACTCGCCGAGCGGGCACGGGACGCCGGTGGCGCGGCGAGCGCCGAGGGCACCACGGCCTTTCTGGCGACCGCTCTCCTGGCCGGGATCGACGCGCGGTCCGGCAGACTGCCCGAGGCCCGGCGGCGCCTCGACACCCTGGGGGAGGCCGCTGCGAGCTCCCCGAGTGTGAACCGGCGCTTGAGCTATCTCCGCGCCCGCGCGCTCTGGGCGCTAGCTTCCGGGCGCGAAGGCGACGCCCGGCGCGATCTCGAGGCCGCGCTCGCCTGCGCCGAGTCCGCCGGCCGGAAGCTTCAGGCGGCTGCCCTTCGCCGCGCGCTCCGCGAGCTCTGATCCGCCGGTTTCAGGGAGCGACAGCCGACCAGTAGGACGTGTCCTGGCTTTCGAATCCGTCGGAGAACATGCTGCCGTAGAGGACGATCTCCATCCCGGCCCTGAACGACCCGGTGGGTGAGCTGCCGTAGAGCTCGCCGATCACCAGATCGGCGTAGCCGTCAGCGTCGAAGTCTCCCGCAGTGGCCGCGGAACCGAAGTAGGCGTGGAGGAAGCCCGCACCCGGAATGCCCTCGCTCGCGGCGAGCAGAAGGCGGCTGCGAGCCTGGGCGAAGCCGGTCGCGCCCCCCAGGAGCACCGTGGCCGCGCCGGTGTTCGAACTGGTGGTGTCTTCCTCGGGGTGGCCGATCATCAGGTCGTCTCGCCCGTCGCCGTCGAAGTCACCGACGGCGAACGCCTCCCCGAAGCGATCGCCGAGCTCGGCGGTGTCGAGGCCGATAAGCCCTCCCTGAGCCCACCCCTGGGTGCGCGCGAGATCGAAGAAGATCCCTGTGCTGGAGCCGTACGTCACGGCAACGGCGCCGGAGTCGGTGAGCTCGTTCGCGAGACCCAGCGTCTCGCCAGGCGAGCCGATTGCCAGATCTGCGCGGCCGTCGCCATCGAAATCCCCCGCCGCGAGCGCGAAGCCGAACTTGTCGTTGGGCTCGCTGGTGCCTGCGATGCTGTTCTGCGTCCAGAAGAGGTCGCGCGTCAGGTCCAGCCCGCCGCCGTTCCAGAAGAAGACATGGAGTGCGCCGTAGCCGTTCTCGTTCGGTACGCCGACCGCGAGGTCCGCGTGGCCGTTGCCGTCGAAGTCCCCCGACGTGAGCGCGAAACCGAAGCGATCGTTTTCCTCGCCGACGTCGTCGATGCTGGGACTGTCCTGCCGCAGGAGCAGGCCACCCGTGAAGAAGCCTCCGGGACCACCGTAGTCGATGCGCACCGCGCCCGCAGCGGTGGACTGCAGGGGCATGCCGGTGGCCAGGTCGTCGTAGCCATCATTGTTGAAGTCGCCTGCAGCGAGTGCCAGGCCGATGCGGTCGCCCGCGGCCCCGGGAATTGGGAGTATCGTCCCGATGTCGAAGACCGGGGAGGAACCGGAGCCGAAGTAGATCTGCACGCCGCCGGTGGCGACGCCGACGACCTCGTTGCCGGGAACACCGACGGCGAGGTCGTCGAACCCATCCCCGTCGAAGTCGCCGGCGGCGAGCGCCCAGCCGAACTGCTCGTCGTCGAAGGCCAAGTCGGGCCCGACCTCCTGCGAAAGCAGGACGGCACCCCCCGGCGGCGCTAGCCCCGCTCCGGCGATGCCGAACTGAACGTAGACCGCCCCGATGTACTGCTGGATGTTCGCGACTCCGTCGTCGTAGGGAAGGCCAGTCGCGAGGTCGTCGACACCGTCGCCGTTCCAATCTCCCACGGCGAAGGCGTGGCCGAACTCCTCCTGGAACCCGGGCAGATTCCCCCCGAGCTCGAAGTTGTCGATGCCGCGCGCACGGACCGAGGAGAGACCGACGGAGCTGGCAGCGAGAACGACCGGCGGCAAGGCGACCGGGTACGAAGCCAGCGCCGCGAGAAGCGCCAGGGCGCCTGGACGGGAGAGGCGGAGCTGCAGGAGTCGGGTCATGTGAGGTACGCGCAAGCCTTTCCCGGAAAGGCTCATGAGCCGCGCGTGCGCACGACCGGGAAAAGCCTCACGGTCTCTCGTCTCACGGAGCGGCGCTCGACCAATAGCCCGGAGCGGCATCCTCGAAGCCGTCGGAGAAGAGACCGCCGTAGAGGATGACCGCGAGGCCGGAGTCGAGGATTGTGCCGTCCTGATTGTGAAAGGGCGCGCCGATCACGAGGTCGGCTGAACCGTCGGCGTCGAAGTCGCCGCTCGCGGCCGCGAACCCGTAATTGCTGTGGGGCTGGATCGGACCTGGAAGACCGTCGGTGCCGGCGGCGAGGAAGCGGGCACGCAGTTGCGAGAAACCGTTCGGGCCGCCCATGTGCACCGTCAGAGCGCCGTCGTTCATGCCGGTCACGTCCTCTTCCGGCTGGCCGATCGCGAGATCGGCGTAGCCATCGGCGTCGAAGTCGCCGGCGGCGAGCGCCGCGCTGAAGCGGTCGCCGGCTTCGGCGGTGTCGACGCTCAGAATTCCGCCCTGACCCCAGGCCTGGGTGCGCGCGAGATCGAAAGTGGCCGAGGTCGACCCGTAGACGACCACGACCATCCCCGTGTTGGTGATCTCGTTGGAGAGTCCGAGCGCCTCACCGGGCGAGCCGATCGCGAGGTCGTCCTTGCCATCGCCGTCGAAGTCGGCCGCCGCGAGGGCGAAGCCGAACTGATCGTTGAGCTCGCCGGTTCCGGCCACCGCGTCCTGCGACAGCAGGAGGTCGAGGGCGGGGTCGATGCCGGAGGGGGTCGAGAAGAGGACCTGCACGGACCCGACCTGATTCTCGTTGACGACTCCGACCGCCAGATCGTCGCCGCCGTTGCCGTCGAAATCGCCGGCGGCGAGAGAGTAACCGAAGAGGTCGTGCGCCTCGCGCACGCCCTCGACGCCGGGAGTGTCCTGGTCGATCACACTGCCGGGATCCTCCAGCCCACTCGCGCCGCCGCAGGCGATCCGAATGCCACCGGCGTTGGTGTTGAGGCCGGGGCTGGCGACGGCGAGGTCGGCGAAGCCGTCGCCGTCGAAGTCGCCCGCCGCCAGAGCGAAACCGGTCCGTGAGTCCTGCAGGACGCCGATATTCGAGACATTGACGGCCTCCCCGAAGACCTCCGGCGTCGCGGAGCCGTAGTAGACGCGGACCAAGCCGTAGCGCTCGTGGCCGAAGCTGCCCGTACTTTCCGGAGAGCCGACGGCGAGGTCGTCGATCGTGTCGCCATTGAAGTCGGCGGCAGCGAGGGCCCAGCCGAAGTGTGCGCCATGCGGGTCGGTCACCAACAGGCTGGGCGACGCGGCGAGGAGACCTGCGCCCGCGCTGCCCAGCTGGACGAAGACGGAACCGCCGGGAATCACCTGGCTGGATCCGAGGGCGTCGTAGGGGACACCGGTGGCGAGATCGCTGGCGCCGTCGCCGTTGAAGTCGCCGCTGGCGAAGCTGAACCCGAAGCGGTCGGACGCCTCCACCGGATTCTCGGGGAGCGCGAAGTTCGGGATCGTGACGCCGCGGACCGAGGAGAGGCCGACCGAACCCGCCTCTGCGGCCGGCGGAGCGAGGAGCGGCGCCGTCAGGATCGCCGCGAGAGCGGCGCGATAGAGGCGGCGACGAACCGCGGGGCGGCGGATCACGGCGTCACCGCCGACCAGTAGGTTGCATTGCCGGTGTCGAAGCCGTCGGCGGCCAGGCCGCCGTAGAGCACGATCTCGGCGCCTTTTGGATCGGCGCCGTAGCTCGGCACGCCGATCACCAGATCCGCATAGTGGTCGCCATCGAAATCGCCCGCCGCCAGCGCGGCGCCGAAGGTGCCGGGCTGGCTGGTCGATCCCGGAACGCCCTCGTGGCCGGGGGCGAAGAGCCGGCTGCGACTCTGCTGAAAGGGGTTGGCGCCTCCGAGAAGCGCGGTGACGGCGCCGTCTCCCGTCTGGCTCCAGGCCTCTCCGGGATGGCTGACGATCAGGTCGTCGAAGCCGTCGTGGTCGAAATCACCGGTCGTCATCGAGTAGCCGAATAGGTCGTTCGGCTCGGCGACATCGAGACCGATGAAGCCGCCCTGGCCCCAGGCGACGGTGCGCGCGAGGTCGAAGCCGGCCGGGTCGCCGAACACGGCGGCGACCGTTCCGGCATCCGTGATCTCTTCGGCGAGCCCGAAGTCCTCGCCGTACGAGCCGATGACGAGGTCGCCGTAGCCGTCGCCATCGAAGTCCCCCGTCGTGAGCGCCGACCCGAAGAAGTCGCCGGGCTCGCTGGTGCCCGCGATGCTGTTCTGGGTCCACAGGATGTCGTGCACGAGATCGAGTCCGTTCTCGCCGCCGAAGAAGAGCTGCACGGCGCCGTAGCCGTTCTCCAGCGGCACGCCCACCGCGAGATCGTCGCGGCCGTCGCCGTTCCAGTCGTGCGCCGCGAGAGCCCAGCCGAAGCGGTCATCCGGTTCCCCGTTGTCTTCGATATCCGGATTGCTCTGCTGCAGGAACTGGCCGCCGGGGCCCAGCCCGCCGCTCCCGCCGTACATCACGAAGACGGCGCCGGCGACCGCGTCTCTCCCTGGAATTCCCACTGCGAGATCCTCGTAGTTGTCGTCGTCGAAATGGCCCGCGGTGAGTTCCAGCCCGATGTAGTCGTTCGCCGACCCACCGATTCCGAGGACGACGCCCGGCCCGAAGACCGCCGGATCGGCGGAGCCGAAGAAGACCTGTACGCCTCCCTTCGCCACTCCACCCTGGACGTCGCGCGGCACGCCGACAGCGAGGTCGTCGAAGCCGTCGTTGTCGAAGTCGCCGGCGGCGAGGGCGAAGCCGAACTGCTCCTCCTCGGCCGGGGTGTTCGCTCCGGAGGCCTGCGACAGCCGGAACCAGCCGCTCGCCGAAGCGAGGCCAGCACCGGGGGCGCCCAAATGAACGTAGACCGAGCCCGCACCCGCGACGGTTCCCGATCCGAAATCGACGGCGTCGAAAGGCACTCCGCTGGCGAGGTCCGCGATGCCGTCGCCGTTGAAGTCGCCGCTCGCGAGGGTCATTCCGAAGCCGTCTCCGGGATCGGGACCGCCCGATCCGAACGGGAACGTCTGGACCAGCTGGCTGCGAACCGGCGAGAGGCCGACGCTGACCGAAGCCGCAGAGAGAGGGGGCGCCAGCAGGCTCGCAAGGGTGAGGGCCATGGCGAGGCCGCTCGCCGCGGCGCCCGAGTCCTCGCCTCGAATCGTGGCTGTAGGTACGTTCATGCAGAGTACGCGCAAGAGGCCTCGCAGAAAGCTCACGGGAGCCCGCCGCTCAAGGGGTGGCGGCCGACCAGTAGGTGTTCCCCTGGTCTTCGAAGCCGTCGCAGAATGTGCAGCCATAGATGACGAACTGCATGCCGGAGTCCGGCAGGAGGAGGCTGGCGTCGTAAAACGGTGCGCCGATCACGAGGTCGGACTTCCAGTCCCAGTCGAAGTCGCCCGAAGCCGCCGCCTGACCGTAGTTGGAGTGCGACTGCGCGGTTCCGGGGAGACCCTCGACTCCGGCGGCGAGGACGCGACTGCGACTCGCCGAGAAGGCGGAGACGCCACCCAGAAGGACGGTGACCGCGCCGTTGTTCGTGCCGGAGAGGTCCTCCTGCGGATGGCCCACCATGAGGTCGTGGTGTCCGTCGCCGTTGAAGTCGCCCACCGCCAACGACTCGCCGAAGCGGTCGCCGGCCTCCGCGGTTTCGAGTCCGAACACTCCCCCCTGGCTCCAGGCCTGGGTGCGCGCGAGATCGAAGGAGACGCCCCCGGGGGTGCCGTAGAGTACGGCGACCGAGCCCGAATCGGTGATCTCGTTCGACAACCCGAGCGTTTCGCCCGGCGAGCCGATCGCCAGATCCGACCGGCCATCGTCATCGAAGTCGCCGGTCGCCAGGGCGAAGCCGAACTTGTCGTTGGGCTCGCTCGTGCCGGCGACCGAGTTCTGCGTCCAGAAGGTGTCGTTCACCAGGTCGAGACCGTTCGCGGCGGTCGTGCCGAAGAAGATCTGGATCGCACCGCTGCCGTTCTCGTTCGGGATCCCGACGACCAGATCCGACTTCCCATTGGCGTTGAAGTCGCCTGCGGCGAGTGCGAAGCCGAACTTGTCGTTCGCTTCGCCGACGTCCTCGATGTCCGGGTTGTTCTGTTGCAAGAGCTGGCCGCCGCTCGTCAGGCCCGCCGCACTGCCGTAGATGACGAACACCGCGCCGGCAGAGCTCGCCTGGCCGGGAATGCCGACGGCGAGGTCGTCGAAGTTGTCCTCGTTGAAATCTCCGGTGGCGAGCGCGGCGCCGATGCTGTCACCCGCCGCGCCGCCGATCGTGAGCAGGGTTCCGCCGTCGAAGACCTCCGGGCTCGTCGAGCCGTAGTAGACCTGCACGCCGCCGATGGCAAGGCCCCCGACGACGTTTCCCGGGACGCCGACGGCGAGGTCGTCGATGAAATCGTGGTTGAAGTCGCCGACCGCGAGCGCAGCTCCGAAACGCTCGTTGTCGATCGACAGGTCGGGCCCGATCTCCTGGGAAAGAAGGAGACTCTCGGCCGGAAGGGCGAGCCCGATACCCACGGCGCCGAACTGGACGATCACCGCGCCGATGTTCTGTTCAATATCGGCGACGCCGTCGTCGAAGGGGATACCCGTCGCCAGGTCGTCGATGAGATCGCCGTTGAAGTCGCCGACCGCCAGGGCGGCCCCGAAATGCTCTCCGCTCTCGACCAGATCGCCTGCGACCGGGTAGTTCGGGACGGCTGCGCCATTCACGGACGACAGGCCGACCGACCCCGCTTGGGCCGGCGGGCCGAAGGCGGCGAGGAGGAGCAGGGAGACTGTGCCGACGAAGGGAGCTCTCTGTCGGAGCTGGCGCGCAGGGCGAGATGTGCGGTTCACGCAGAGTACGCGCAGGGGGCCGGGGGAAAGGCTCATGACACGCGAGAGAAGCGGGTAGGATCGGCGCTGGAGGACTTCGATGCTCGAACGAACCGAACATGGTGAGATTCTCGAACTGCGGCTGGCACGTCCGCCGGCGAACGCGCTCGACGCCGCACTGATCGTGGCGCTCGGCGAGGCGATCGAGGCGGCGCCGGCCTCGGGAGCGCGCGCCCTGGTGCTCTCCGGCCGGCCGGGGATGTTCTCCGGCGGGCTCGACGTGCCGTCGCTCCTCACTCTCGACCGCGCCGGCATGGAGCAGACGCTGCGCGACTTCTTCCGCCTCATGCGCGCCCTCGCCGCCTCGCCGATTCCGACCGTCGCCGCGATCACCGGGCACGCTCCCGCCGGCGGCGCGGTGCTTTCGATCTTCTGCGACGCGCGGATCATGGCGGAAGGGGATTTCAAGATCGGCCTGAACGAGGTCCAGGTCGGCCTCTCGCTGCCGCGGGTGATTCACACGGCGCTGGCGCGCGTCGTCGGCGAGCGCCAGGCCGAGCGCCTCGGTGTGGGCGGACTGCTCGTTCCGGCCGGCGAGGCGTTACGCATTGGGTTGGTCGACGAGCTGGTGCCGGTCGACGGCGTCGTCGAGCGCGCGATCCAAGGCTGCCGCGATCTCCTGCAGCTCCCGCCGCGCGCCATGGCGACGACCCGGGCGCTCTGCCGCGCCGGTCTGGTGGAGGCGTTCGACCGCCAGCAGGGCGACACCTACGAGCGCTTCGTCGATGACTGGTTCGGCGCCGAGACGCAAGGGGCCATGCGCGCCCTGGTCGCGCGCTTGCAGAGCAAGTCGAAGGGCTGAAGAGGAGCCCACGAGCCCGGGGCGATACCCGGAGGAGAGGCGACATGTCCGAGCTTGCCGCAAAGCAGTGTGTGCCGTGCCGGGGAGGCGTTGCGCCGCTCGCCGGAGGCGAGTTGGACCGGCTCCTCGGCGCGCTGGGTCCGAACGACTGGCAGGTCATCTCCGGCCACCACCTGGAGAAGTCCTACACTTTTCCAGATTTCTCCTCGGCGCTCGCCTTCGTCAACCGGGTCGGTGCGGTCGCCGAAGAGCAGGGGCACCACCCCGACATCTACCTCGGGTGGGGCAAGGTACGGATCACCGTCTGGACCCACAAGATCGAAGGCCTGACCGAGAGCGACTTCATCCTCGCCGCCAAGGCCGACCAGGCGCTTTGAGCCGGAAAGGCCCTGCGGAAACGAAAAAGGCCCCGGACCTCTCGCGAGATCCGGGGCCTTGGGGTTCGATGCGGACGGCGCTGGGTTGAAGCCTGCTAGCGGGATCCCTTGCGAGATGCCCTTCGCTTCTGCCCGTGGCGCACTGCGTTTCGCCCCAGGAGGTACCCCTAGGAGGACGCCGCCCCCATCGAGCCACGTTTGCCATTACCCACTGGATCACCTCCTTTTCTGGACGTCACGGTCGAGCGGTGGGACCCACCCCACCCGGCCTCCGGAGCCGTCCGAACTCCGAAGAGACCGCCGCCGCCCCGGGGTCGGGGTGCGGAGCGAATTGCGGGAGTCTGAACCGCGACAGCCCGGCTGTCAATCGACTCCCGAAACTTGCGGCACTTCCTACGGGAAGATGCCGAGGTCGCTGTAGGTCACCGCGATCATGTCGATCGCGACGATGAACGCCGCCGTGCGCAGGTCCGGCTTGTCGTTGTGCTTGCGGCGCATGTCGCGGATCTTCTGGTACGACGTCACCATCGTCTCCTCGAGCCCGGAGTTGACCAGATCCTCTTCCGAGGCGCCGGTCGCGAGTCCCTTGATCTCCTCTTCCGAGAGATCCTTGCCGGTGAGCGTCTGGACCGCCTGCAGGAGCTTGCGGTAGGTGCGCTCCTCGAATCGCTTCTCCATGCGGCCGAAGCGGACGTGCGAGAGGTTCTTCAGCCACTCGAAATAGGAAACCGTCACGCCGCCGGCGTTGCAGTACATGTCGGGGATGACCATCACGCCCCGGGCGTACAGCTTGTCGCCGGCCACGGCGGTCGTCGGTCCGTTGGCGCCTTCGGCGATGATCTTGGCCTGGATGCGATCGCAGTTCTCCTCGGTGATCTGGTTCTCGAGGGCGGCGGGGACGAGGATGTCGCACGGCAGCTCGAGAGCGGCCATCCGGTCCTTGAGGTCGGTCGAGCCCGGGAAACCGAGGATCGAGCCGGTCGCCGCACGGTGGGCCATCAGCTTCTCGAGATCGAGCCCGGCGGGCGAGGCGATCGAGCCCTCGCGCTCCGCTACGCCGACCAGCTTGACGCCGGATTCACAGAGGAACTTGGCGGCATAGTAGCCGACGTTGCCGAGCCCCTGGACGACCGCCGTCTTGCCGGCGAGTCCGGGGGTGAAGCCCAGCAGCTTCATGTCGGCGGCGTCGTTGCAGGCCTCGCGGATGGCGAAGAAGACGCCCCTGCCGGTGGCCGCGGTGCGGCCGCGCACGCCGCCCTGGGCGATCGGCTTGCCGGTGACGCAGCCGAGACTGTTGACGTCCTGGGCCGCGAGCGCCTGGTAGGTGTCCGCGATCCACGACATCTCCTTCGGGCCGGTGCCGTAATCGGGCGCCGGCACATCCACTGCCGGTCCGATGAAGCCCTTGCGGAAGAGCTCGTAGGCGTAGCGCCGCGTGATGCGCTCGAGCTCCGCTTCGCTGTAGTTCCTGCGGTCGATACGGATGCCGCCCTTGGCGCCGCCGAACGGCACGTCGACCATGGCGCACTTGTAGGTCATCAGCGCGGACAGCGCCATGACCTCGTCCTCGTTCACCCGGTAGTCGTAGCGGATACCGCCCTTCGTCGGGAGCTTGTGCTGGGAGTGCTCGGCGCGCCAGGCGTGGATGACCTCGATCGAACCGTCATCCTTCTCCACGGGGAAAGCCATGTGGTAGACGCTGTTGCAGACCTTGATCTGCTCGAGCAGCCCCTTCGAGTGCTTGGTGTAGGCGGCCGCCTTGTCGAAATTGGCGTTGACCTGGTCAAAGAAACTGATTTCGCTCATGGTTTTGGGATCCTCTCGCTGGCGCTGTGGTGCCGGCCGGATTGGTGTGCGGCAATCAAAACGAAGGCAGTTTTCCACCTTTGGGCGGGGGCCGCAAGAGTCCTTGGGGCGGCTGCGCCCAGCCTCGCGAGCCGCACCGCCGGACGGGAAGAACCCCCGGCCTTTCAAGTAGAATGCCCGCGTTTTTCCGATCCTTGACGGGCGCAGGGTGACCCGTCCTTCCCGAGGTGAGCAATGCAGAATCATGGTCCGGTCCAGAGCCGTCATGGAGTCGAGGAGCAGGGTCTCGCGGGCGCCCGGAACGTCTATTGGAACCTGCCGCCGGCGCGGCTCTACGAAGAGGCGGTCCGCCGCGGCGAGGCCCGGATCTCGGCCGACGGGGCGCTCATCTGCCATACGGGTGAGTTCACGGGCCGGTCGCCCAACGACAAGTTCGTCGTCGAAGAGCCGGGGACGTCGGCCGACATCTGGTGGGGCAAGGTCAACAAGCCGATCTCGGGCGCGGCGTTCGATCTTCTGCTCGCCAAGGCCCGCGAGCACTTGGGCGGCAAGGATCTGTTCGTCTTCGACGGTTATGCCGGAGCCGATCCGCGCTATCGCTTGCCGGTTCGGATCATCACCGAGACCGCCTGGCAGGCGCTCTTCGCCTCGAACATGTTCGTGCGCGAGACCGACCCGGCGAAGCTCGCCCTGTTCGAGCCCGGTTTCGTCGTCCTCGACGCGGCGAGCTTCAAGGCCGACCCGGCGGCGGACGGGACCCGGACTTCGACTTTCATCCTGGTGAACTTCGCCGAGAAGATGGTGCTGATCGGTGGCACCGAGTACGCCGGCGAGATCAAGAAGTCGATCTTCACGGTGATGAACCACGTGCTGCCGGGCAAGGGGATCTTTCCCATGCATTGCAGCGCCAACTACGGCGCCGACAAGGACGACGTCGCCCTCTTCTTCGGCCTCTCCGGAACCGGCAAGACGACGCTCTCCGCCGACCCGCGCCGCACGCTCATCGGCGACGACGAGCACGCCTGGTCGGACGACGGGGTCTTCAACATCGAGGGCGGCTGCTACGCCAAGGTGGTGCGGCTCTCGCGCGAGGGCGAGCCCGACATCTGGGATGCGTCGCACCGCTTCGGGACGATTCTCGAGAACGTCGAGTTCCACCCGGAAACGCACGAGCTCGACCTCGAGTCGACGCGGTTCACCGAGAACACCCGCTCGAGCTACCCGATCACCCACCTGCGCAACTGCGACCCGGCGGGCATCGCCGGGCATCCGAAGGATGTCGTCTTCCTGACCTGCGACGCTTTCGGCGTCCTGCCGCCGCTCTCCCGGCTCACCGAGGAGCAGGCGATGTACCACTTTCTCTCCGGCTACACCGCCAAGGTCGCCGGCACGGAGCGCGGCATCACCGAGCCCACGGCGACCTTTTCGACCTGTTTCGGGAGCCCCTTCCTGCCGCGCCACCCCGGCGTCTATGCGGCGTTGCTCGGCGCGAAGCTCGCCCAACACAAGGCCCGCGTCTGGTTGCTCAACACCGGCTGGACAGGCGGGGCCTACGGCACCGGTTCGCGGATGAAGCTCGGTCTGACGCGCCGGCTCGTCGATGCGGTGCTCTCCGGCGAG
>JAGPDF010000089.1 GCA_018057705.1 Thermoanaerobaculia bacterium
CGCGGAATCTGCGCCTGCATCCCGGCGAGCCTCGCCACCGCCTCCTCGACCGGCACCGCCGCGCGCTCGAGCAGCATCTGCCGCGCGAGCGTCGCCCGGTTGAGCGCCCGGCGCGAGAGCTCCGGGGAACCGGCGTTCGCAGGCGGCTTCGCGCGGGTTCGGGTGGCCATCGAGGAAAGTCGAAAAGGACCAGGAAAGGAAGGACCTGGCCGTCAGGCTCGAGGGTTGCCCGATGAGGTACCGAGCTCCGGGCCGCTCACGGAACGGCCGCCGACCAGGCGCCGGTGGTGCCGGTTACGAAGCCGTCGAGAAAGATCAGGTTACTGGTGCAAGCGCTGGGGATCTGGGTGTGGGTGACGGCGATGTCGTCGACGTACCAGCCCTCGCCGGTCACCCCGGAGTCGGTGCCATAGCGCCAGGCGAGGCGGACGCTCTGGCCGGCGTAGGCCGAGAGATCGATGGTGCGCTGCTGCCAGGTTCCCAGCTGTCCCATGCTCGAGAACGCCGGCGTGCCGTTGGCGAGTGCCGTCGTGCAGGCGTTGCCACCGTTCGAGATCGTGTTCGGATAGCCCGGCGGACTCGGCGTGAGACGGGTCCAGGTGGCTCCGCCGTTGGTCGAGATCTCGACGATGCCGCCGTCGAAGCCGGCTTCGATGTCCCAGATCGTCCAGAACGAGAGCTCGGGGCTCTGCGCCGCGGAGAGCGCGAGCGGCATCTCCAGAGTGATGCAGGCGTTGTTGGCGTCGATCGAGTAGAAGCTGTGGGTGCCGGTGCGCTTGCGCGCTGGCGACAGATGCCAGCCGGCGTGCTCGGGCGCCAGCGCCTCGGAGTTGGCGAGAGCGTCGTCGGAACCTCCTCCCAGGGTGTCGAGCGGCGGATCGCCGGGCTCGGCGCCGGTCGCGAACGTCCCGTCGATCGCCGGGCCGGTCGCGGTCGCCCCGAGATGCACGATGTTCGAGTCCTCGTTGCTGCTCGCACTGTCGACCGCGCGCACGACGTAGAAGCTGGGCGTCAGCGAAGGGGCGCTGGTGTCGACATGGGAAAGTCCCGACAGGCCCTGCGCGATGCGGTTGGCGGGAGAGGGGACGAAGCTGTCGGTGGCGCCGCGATAGACCGAGTAGGTCGCCGGCCCGCCGCAATAGACGGTGCTCGGTGTCCAGCCGAGATCGACGGCGCAGGAAGCCGTCCCCTGGTTCGTCGCGCTGGCGATGCCGACAAAGGCGGGCGGTGCGGTGCAGGTGCCGGTCGTCGAGGCTTCGACGCAGGCCGAGGCCGGCGAGCCGCAGATTCCGGTCGCATCGCGCTCCGCGATGCGATAGCCGTAGGTCACGACGCCGGAGGCCGTGAGGTCGTCGAACGCCGGCGACGCGAGCCCCGTGGCGACGGTCTCGAAGGTCCCGCTACAGCCCCCCAGCGCACGCTCTACCTTGAAGGTCGCTCCTGGCGCCCCGGAGCCGGTCCAGTCGAGGTCGATGCGGTGATCGCCGTTGGGGCTCGCCTGAAGTCCCGAAGGCGCGGCGGGCGCGGTGCAGAGGTTCGTCGGGCGCAGAATGAACAGACCCTGCGAGATGTGGGAAACCGGGATATTGCCGCTCTCGAAGAACGGGTAGTTGTTCCAGGTGCCGTCGAAGACGTCGTCGTTGTTGAGCGGGAAGAGATCGAAGAAGCCGACCTCGGTGAGTTGCGCCTGCGCGAGGTCGGTGAGCGCCAGGATGCGAAGGCCGGAGGTGTAGTTCGATTCGAAGACGAAGTTGGCGCGCACGTAGAGGTTGTGATCGATTGCCGGGGTCGAATGGCTGAAATAGCCGTTTGCGCCGGCGAGCACGAGGTTGTCGAGATCGAGCGCGTCGAAGATGTAGGTGCGTGTCGGCGTGACGCCGTTCTCGTCGAGCTCGTCGTTGAGCAGGATGTAGCGGTGGTCGTCGGTGAACCAGGCCTGATGGCTGTATCCGGCATTGTTGTAGTGCAGGCTGTCGAGCCGCACCGGCACAGCATGGTTCGTCACATCGACGATGTCGAGGTTGTGCGCCGAGCCGCGCGCCGCGAGGCAGATCTCGTGGCCGGTGTAGGTGGTGTCGGGGCCGTGATACACGAAGCACTGATTTTCGTGAATGTAGCCGCCGTCGTTGTAGCACGCGACGAACTGCGGGCTCGCCGGGTTGGCGAGATTCACGATGTGCATGCCGGTGCCGCAGGTGTTGCTGCCCACGAGATAGGCGTAGCCGGTCTCGCGGGTGATCGAAATGGTGTGAGTGTTGGTGACGCCGGCATAGTGCGCCGTTTCGGCGAAGGTCACCGGCGGCACGGCGACGTCGCGCAGCTGTCGCAGGTCGAAGACCTGCATGCCGTGCGCCCCGCCGTTGTCCACGACGATGTAGGCGTGGTCGGCGTACTCACGGACGTCGCGCCAGGTCGAGACGATTCCGGCGTGGCTCGGGAGCTTGCCGGCGTAGACGGGGTTCTCCGGATCGGTGATGTCGATGAAGGCGGTGCCGTTGTTGAGGCCGAGCAGCACCCACTCGTGGCCCGTCACCGGATCGGTCCAACCCCAGAGGCTGTTGGTCTTGACGGTTCCGCCCGCCGTGCCGAAGGTCGTGTGCGGCATGAACTCCACGAGATCGATGTTGCTGCAGGGATAGACGCCGCCCGCCATGCCGCCGATACAGGCCTGGACATGCTCGGGGGCGAGGGGCGAAGGCCCCGCGTCCGCCTGTGCGAGCTCGGCGGTGACCTGTTCGAGGTGGGCGGCATCCGCGGCGGGCGGCTCGTCGGCCCGGAGGCGGCCGGAGGTCGAATCGAGCAGAAGAGCCCCGAGACAGAATGCGAGCGACGGGAACGACTTCCGGGTCAGCATCTCGTTGGTTCTCCGGCGGTGGCGGGCGGGTTTGGAAGGCGGCAGGCTAGCAGAAGCGCCGCCGGGCGGGAATTCCCTTCTCCACAGCGCTCCCTGCGCCCGGCAGCAGGCCCGGGTAAACTCATTGAATGCGGCCGTCGCTCGTGCTCGGCATCGAAACCAGCTGTGACGACACCGCCTGCGCGGTGGTCGACAGCGAGGGGCGGGTGCTCGCTTCGGTGGTCTCCTCCCAGCTCGCGGTCCACCGGCCCTACGGCGGCGTCGTGCCGGAGCTCGCCTCGCGCGAGCAGCTCGCCAACTGGCCGGCGGTCTACGCCGAGACCCTGGCGCGCGCCGGGGTGACGATCGACGACATCGGCGCGATCGCCGCGACCTCGGGGCCCGGGCTCATCGGTTCGCTGCTCGTCGGGTTGTCGCTCGGACGCGCCCTCGCCTGGGCGCGCGGCCTGCCGTTTCTCGCCGTGCACCACCTCGAAGGGCACCTCTACTCGCCCTGGCTCACGACCGACGGCACACCGGCGGCGCCCTTCCCCGAGCGCTTCGTGGGGCTGGTCGTTTCCGGCGGGCACACCAGCCTCTACCGCGTGCGTCCGGCGGGAGCGTCACGGGCGGCGAGGTCGGCGGCCTCCGGCGACCCTCGCTCGATCACTCTCGTCGCCGAGACCCGGGACGACGCCTTCGGCGAGGCGTTCGACAAGTTCGGCAAGCGCTTAGGGCTGCCTTACCCGCAGGGGCCGCTTCTCGACCGGCTCGCCGAGCGGGGTGACGCCGCGGCGGCTCCGGTCGCCCGGCTCGTCGGCACGGAGGAGCTGTTCTTCTCCTACTCCGGCCTGAAGACCCAGGCGGTGAGCGCGCTCGAGAAGCTCGAAGCGCGGGGGCTGCGCATGCCGCCGCCGGCGCTTCTGTCCGAGCAGCCCGAAGCTGCCCTGGAGGCCATTGCCCAACCGTTCCTCGACCTCGCCGCCGGTTTCCGGGAGTCCGCCGTGCGCCAGGTCCTCGACCGGCTCACCCGGCTGCATCGCCGGGAGCCGTTCACGGAGCTCGCGGTCTCGGGCGGCGCGGCGGCGAACCGGCTGCTGCGCCGAAGACTCCCGGAATGGGCAGCGGAGCGCGCGGTGGCGCTACGCCTGGTGCCGCTCCTCTATTCGGGGGACAACGCGGCGATGATCGCTTTCGCGGCCGTCGCGCGGCAGGCAAGAGGCGAGCTCGACGACCCCTTGCTCGCGGAGGCGGCGAGCCGGCTGCCGCTCGGCGCATGAAGCCGAGCCCCATCATCGACCTCCTCTGGCTGCCGGTCAATGCGCTGCAGCTCCTGGCGACCTGGCTGTGGTCCGCGTTCTGGATCAGCGTCGCCCTGATCGTCGCGTCGGTCGGCCGGCGGCGCGGGCCGGCGCTCTGGCTGGCGCGCCATGTCTGGGCGCCCGGCATGGTCGCCATCGGTCTGTCGCGCCTGCGGATCGTCGGGCGCGGACGACTCGACCTGCGTCGCCCCTGCTTCTTCGTCGCCAACCACCAATCCTGGCTCGATATCCCGGTGCTCTTTGCCGCCGTGCCGGCGCCGCTCCATTTCATCGCCAAGCAGGAGCTCGCGCGGGTGCCGTTTCTCGGCTGGTACATCTCCGCGATGGGCATGGTCTTCGTCGATCGCAGCGCGCGCCGCAAGGCACTCTCGAGCGTCAGCGCGGCCGGCGAGCTGCTCGCCGCAGGCGGCAGCCTGGTCTCCTTTCCCGAGGGGACACGGTCGGCGCCGGGCGAGCTCGGTCGCTTCAAGACCGGCGGCTTCGCGGCAGTGCTCGACTCGCCGGCGCGCGCCGTCGACGTCGTGCCGGTGGGAATCGTCGGAGCGGGCAGGATCCTGCCGCGCGGTGGCTTCAAAGTGCGTCCGGGCCGTGTCGAGGTGCGCTTCGGCGAGCCGATTCCGGTGGCCGGCCTCGAGCGCGAGGATCGCGGTGCGCTCGCGCGTCGGGCCGAGGCGGCGGTCGCCGCCCTGCTCGGGTTGCCGGCCCGCGCCGCCGGCGCGAACGCCGCCGATCCTCCGGACACCGTTACCCCGGCCGCTCCACGGGAAGCCCCGGAAGAGAGCGCTCGAGCGTCGCGCAACAGCACCGATGGGGCGGTCGGTCTAAGATCGGGAGCGCAATGAGGAGACGACCGATGCGCAAGAGCGACGGGTTCGATCACCGCTGGGCCGCCATAGCGCTCGGCCTGATGCTCACCGGTCGGGCGCTCGCCCCGGCGATGCTCGGCGCGGAGGAGCTGCCGCCGCGCTTCCGCGAAGCGGTCGACCTGTTCGCTGCCGGCAAATTCAAGGAGTGCCAGATCGCCTTCACCCAGGCGGCCGGCGCCGCCCCGCGTGCTGGCCTCGCGGCGCGGGCCGCCTACGGCGCGGCCTGCTGCGCCGCCGTGCGCAACGACCTCGACGGCGGCTACGAGGCGCTGGCGCTGGCGCTGGACAACGGCTTCGTCGACCTCGAGCGGGCGCTCGCCGACCCGCGTCTCGAGACGCTGCGTGCCGACGCGCGATGGATGCGCTTCATCACCCTCCTCGAGGAGCGGCAACAGATGCACCAGAAGGCGCTCGATCCCGATCTCCTGCGCCTCTATCTCGAGTTCCAGGCGGAGCGCGACACCATCGCCCGCGAGCTGCCCGCGACCGGAGCACCGGCCGCCGCCGCCGCGCCCACCGCCGCCTGGGTCGAGCGCAGCCTGGCGCGGCGGCAAGAGGCCGCGGGGCTGGTGAGCCGAGGACGCGTACGCCAGCCCGAGGATGCCTTTCACGCCGCCGCGCTTCTGGTCGAGAGCGAACGCCCGGCGGAGGTCGCGCTCGCCGCTGAATTGGGGCGCCAGGCCCTCGCCCGGGATCCGGATCTCCTGGCCGCCCGCCCGCTGGTCGCAACGGCGGTCGACCGCGGCGAGATGCTCGCCGGCAAGCCGCAGAAGTACGGCACGCAACTGGTCGAAGAGGGCGGCAGGTGGAAGGTCTACGCCGTCGACCCTGCGGTGACCGATGCGGAACGTGCCGAATGGGGTCTGCCCCCGCTCGCCGACGCCGTAGCGCAGGCTGCGGAGATCAACCTGCGTGCCGCGACGCAGAAGCGCCCGCCGGAGCGTGCTCCGGCATCGCCCGCGCCGCCCCCATCCCCGGCGCCGACGCCGCCCAGCTAGCGCCGCAGCGCCTCGCGCGGCGGGGGCGCGCCCGGAACTGTGTACAAAAGGGGCGCGACCCAACCCGGGCCGCGCGGTCGCGAAGCCCCGTCCGCAGGGCGTTTGCGGCCCCTCGCGTGCTGGCACTCCTCTTGCCTTGAGGTTCTCCTGAAACTGCCGGGAGACGAGTTGCCGTGGATGGCGACTCCCGGCTCATCCCAAGGAGAACGACATGAAGCTCCGAACGCCTCTGATCGCCGCCCTCTTCATGGCGGTTTTCGCCACCGCGCCGCTGGCCGCCGCGGACTTTTCTCTGATGGGCAGCTACTGGGACACCGACGTCGCCGGCGACACGGCCGGCGGCGGCATGATTCTGGGCTTGCCGTTCAACGACACGCTCGCCTTCGAGCTGCGCGCGACCTATTTCGAGCAGTTGAGCGACGATCCGTTCGACAACATCTTCGAAAGCGACGAGACTGTCTTCCAGGGCCGGGGAATCCAGGCCATGCCGCTCGAAGCCGGCCTGCGTTTCAGCTTTGCGCCGGGCTCGACGTTCCGCCCCCATGTCGGCGGCGGCGGCAGCTACTTCCTGATCGACAGCGACTTCGGAGAGATCCAGGACCAGCTCGGCTACTACCTCGCCGCTGGCGCCACGATCGGCGACGGCGCCGGGGCCGAGTTCTTCTTCGAGGGTATCTGGCGCCAGGCGAGCGCCGAGGTCGAGATCGACCCGGAGGATCTGGGCGACATCGATGACATCGACATCGACAACACGCCGAGCTTCGACATCGACGGCTTCGGCGTCAACGTCGGCGTGCGCTGGGCATTCTGAGCCTCCGGGAGATCTGCGCCATGGCAAACACCGACAAGCACCCGTGCAGTCTCTGCGGCAACGTCTACGACAAGGCCTTCGTGGTCGTGCTCGACGACAACCGGTACGTCTTCGACAGCTTCGAGTGCGCGATCCAGCTGCTGGCACCGACCTGCGCGCATTGCACCTGCCGCATCATCGGTCACGGCCTCGAGGCGGACGGCGTCATGTACTGCTGCTCGCACTGCGCGGAGCAGAAGGGCGAGGAGCGGCTGCGCGACCGCGCCTGAGGGCCCATCGCCAGCCGTGCCCGCGCTGCCGGAGGCGCGCTCGCGACGGGTGATGGGGAAGACGAAAAAACGGCGCCGGAGAAACTCCGGCGCCGCTTGTCTCCCGGCGAACGCCTCGCCGGGAGGTCCTGCTCGGTCAGCCCGTGGAGCCTCAGGCGCCCGGCTTGGGGGCGACGATGTCGAAACCCTCGCTCGAGGCCAACTCGTCGCCGAGGTAGATCTCCACCTTGTAGTTGCCGAGCGCCCATCCCTGGGTGCTGGGTGCATGGAAGACGAGGAAGGCCATACCGGCGGCGACGTCCTTGGTTTCGTCGGAGATGCGCACGCCTTCCGGTCCGAGCCACACGGCCTTGATCTTGGAGCCGGCGCCGACATCGCCCACCGCGAGGGATGCATGAACCACGTCACCGGCCTGGACGTTGTCCTGGTTCTCCGCCACCTTGCCCTCGGCGTCGAGGACGGTGCCGAGCTTGAGGTCGGAGATGCGCACGGCCGCAGTGACCGGCGTGATGTCGCTCTTGGCCGCCGAACCCGGGCGTTCGGTCTCGGTCACCGTGGGGGTCGCCTTGTCGGCGTCGCGCTCGGCGCGCTTCGGCTCGTTCGCACAGCCCGCGAAGAGCAGAGCGGCGAGGGCAATACCCCCGGTAACAGTCGTGGAAGTCTTCATGATGGTTCTCTCCTTGGAAACGCTTCGGCCGCGAGGGCGGCGAAGGACGCCTGACGGAAGGAGCACGGCGCATGCCAGGCGGCCGAGCTGCCGAAAGCGGCGCCGGAGGACCTCCGCAAGGGGGCAACTCTTCGATTTTTGAAGAAAGCGCCACGCCTCTTCTCCCCAGAGGGCCTCGACGGCGCTGCCGGGACTTGCCTGCGACCCCGTCCTTCGTGGCATGCCGGTTGCGGTAGGGAGGATTCCACGCGGGACGCAGGCGCATGTGGAGAGAACGAACTATGGGCCTCAAGACCTACCTGTTCATGGGAGCGCTGGCCGGGCTCATCGCCGGGCTCCTCATCGATCTCCTGCTGGACATCCCCACCACCTACATGCGGCTCACGCAGGCCTCGATCATCCTCTTCTCCGCCATGATCTCGGCCTTCATGTACAAGGGCGCGCGCGCCGTGACTGCGGGCCGCGAACCGTCGATCTCAACCGACCGGCCGCGCAGCCGCCGGTCCTCCCGCTTCGCCTTGCGCCGGCCGCGCAGCTAGCCCGCAGCTGCGGCGCGCCACCGCGTGCGCAGCAGGTCAGACGGGGTTCGTGGCGAGATCGCGACGTCGCGCATGGAGGAGGCGCTCCGTGGCGGCGGTGCTCGTGGGATTCCCGGGCTCTCGCTGTCGCCGCGCGCGAGGGGCCCGTCGATCCGCGCGGAAGGGGATCAGCTCCAGCGGAAGATCTTGAGCGCGCCGGCGAAGCCGATCAGGCCCCAGCCGGCGAGAATCGCGAGCTCGGGCACCTGCGAGACGAGCGATGCGCCTTCGAGCATGACGGCGCGCAGGCTGTCGTTCAGGGCGGTGAGCGGCAGCGCCTGGATGAACGGCTGCAGAGCCGCCGGAAAGCGCTCGTTCGAGAAGAAGACGCCGGAGAAGATCCACATCGGGAACATGACGAAGTTCATCAGGCCCGAAACGCCCTCGATGGTCCGTGGACGCGCCGCCACGAGGAGCCCCAGGCCGACGAACGACAACGCGCCGAGAACGCAGACCACGGCCACGGCGGCCACCGAGCCGCGCATCGGCACGTCGAGCGCCACGACCGCAAAGCCGAGCAGAATCGCGACCTCGAGCGCCAGGAAGACGAGCCGCGCCAGCACCTGCGCCGCGAGCAGATGCCAGCGCCGCATCGGCGAGGCGATGAAGAGCTTCAGGAGCTTGCCGGCACGCTGCTGGACGAGCGAGAAGCCGATCGCCCACATGCCGGTGCCCATGAGGTTCATGCCGAGGAGGCCCGGCACCAGGAAGTCGATGTAGCGCGCGCCGCGCTCGGTCATCTCGAGCACCTGGGGCTCGAAGCGATCGGTTCTGCCGGCGGCGCGTTCGAGCGCCTGATCGACCTCGAGTCGGGCCAGGCGGCTGTCGGGCCGCGTCGGGTCGAACCAGTAGGTGGGCGGATCGGTGCCGAGCACCACGAGCGCGAGCCGACCGGTGGCGAGCGCATGCTCCGCTTCGGGCCGCGTCAGGATCTGGGGTGCGAGTGTCCCGGAGGCGGCGAGCGCCGCGAGCCGCGCCTCGGCGACGGGATTCTCCTCGATGCCCACCGGCAGCGGTTCGGGCGGGCGGTTGCGGAAGGCGACACCGAGGGCAATCGCCAGCAGGACCGGAAAGAGAAAGACCCAGAAGATCGCCTCGGGTTCGCGCAGGAATTCGCGCAGACGCGCCAGGGTGAGCTGGACGAGCGGGGAAGAGAGCGGCCCACGGGCGCGCCAGGTGCTCATGCAGCGCTCCCCGCGGCGTCGCCGGAGGCGACCACCGCCGAGCCGCCTTCCAGGGTCCGCCCCGTGAGGGCGATGAAGAGGTCCTCGAGGGTCGCGTGATGGGTGGCGAGGCGGCGCGCTTCGATGTGGCGCTCGGCCAGCCGCGCGAGCAGCGGCGGTACCGCCCGGTGGACCTCGCGTACCGTGAGACGGACCGTCGTACCGTCGCGCCGGATCGCTTCGACGCCGGGCAGACCCGCGAGAGCCGCCTCCGGGATCTCGGATTCGGTCTCGACCTCGATGACGTGCTCGGCGCCGAGCGAGGCGACCAGCACGGCCGGGGCGCCCTCCGCCAGGATCCGTCCGCGGTCGATGATGGCGACGCGGTCGCAGAGGCGCGCCGCCTCCTCCATGTAGTGGGTGGTGAGGAGAACCGTCCGGCCGCGCTCCTTCAACCGCTCGACGATCTCCCAGATCTGGCGGCGCGAGGCCGGGTCGAGTCCCGTGGTCGGCTCGTCGAGGAAGAGCACCTCCGGATCTCCGACCAGCGCGCAGGCGAGCGACAGGCGCTGCTTCTGGCCGCCGGAGAGCTCGCGCACGAACGCCCGCCGCTTCTCCTCGAGGCCGACGAGGGCGAGCGCCGCCGCGGGCTGGAGACCGTCGCGGTAGAAGCTGCGGAAGAGCTCGACCAGCTCGGTCACCCGGAGCTTCTCCGGGAAGCGCGTCTCCTGGAGCTGCACGCCGAGCCGCGCCCGCAGCTTCTGGCCGTCCCCCTTCCAGCGCAGACCCAGGACTTCGAGCGTGCCGCCGTCAGGAGCGAGGAGGCCCTCGAAGAGCTCGACCGTCGTGGTCTTGCCGGCGCCGTTCGGACCGAGGAGACCGAAGCACTCGCCTGCCGCCACTTCGAGGTCGAGCCCGTCGACGGCGACCAGGTCGCCGTAGCACTTGACCAGACCCCGGCAGTGGAGCGCGGGGACCGCGGCGGAACCGGAGCCTGCGCGGGAGCCCCCAGAGGAGCCGGTGGCGGGTGTCGCGGCCGATCCGAGACTCATGCGCCAAGTTTAGCCGAGACCGGTCCGGGGGGCTCGAACTGATAAGCTCTCCTGCCCGGCGGCGCCGCTCTCGAGCCCCCGCAGCCGGTCCCAAACCTATGCCTCCGGCCTCCCACATCCGCAACTTCTCGATCATCGCGCACATCGATCACGGCAAGTCGACGCTCGCCGACCGCATCCTCGAGCGCACCGGCGCGGTGACGCAGCGCGAGATGCACGCCCAGCTGCTGGACGACATGGACCTCGAGCGCGAGCGTGGCATCACCATCAAGGCGCGCGCCGTGCGGCTCGACTACCGGGCGAAAGACGGCGAGACCTACGTCTTCAACCTGATCGACACCCCCGGCCACGTCGACTTCTCCTACGAAGTGTCGCGCTCGCTCGCCGCCTGCGAAGGGGCTCTCCTCATCGTCGACGCGGCGCAGGGGGTCGAAGCCCAGACGCTCGCCAACGCCTATCTCGCCGTCAACGGCGGCCTCGAGCTCCTGCCGGTGATCAACAAGATCGACCTGCCGTCGGCCGACATCGACCGCGCCAAGGAGCAGGTCGAGCAGGTCATCGGCATCGACGCCTCGAACGCGGTGCTCACCTCGGCCAAGACCGGCATCGGCATCGACGAGCTCCTCGAGCGCATCGTGAGCGACATTCCGCCGCCGGTCGGCGATCCGTCCGCCCCGTTGAAGGCGCTGCTCTTCGACTCCTGGTACGACACCTATCGCGGCGTCGCCTGTTTCATCCGGGTCATCGACGGCACACTGAAGCGCGGCGACAAGATCAAGTTCGTCGCCGCCGGCCGGATCTACACGGTCGAGGAGCTCGGCACCTACCACCCGAAGCCGCGCGAGGTGCAGGAGCTGTCGGTCGGCGAGGTCGGCTACGTCTACGCCAACATCCGCGACCTGATCCAGGCCAAGATCGGCGATACCGTCACCCACCCCGACCGCCCCACGCTCGACCCCTGTCCCGGCTTCATGGAAGTGAAGCCGATGGTCTTCGCCGGCCTCTTCCCGGTGGTCTCCGAGGACTACGAAGACCTGCGGGACGCAGTCGACAAGCTCCGTCTGAACGACGCCTCGTTCACCTTCGAGCCCGAGAGCTCGACGGCGCTGGGCTTCGGTTTCCGCTGCGGCTTCCTGGGGCTCCTGCACATGGAGATCATCCAGGAGCGCCTCGAGCGCGAGTTCAATCTGGCTCTCATCACGACGGCGCCGGGCGTGCGCTACCGCGTCAACATCTCGAACGGCACGCAGATCGAGATCTCGAGCCCGGCGCAGCTGCCGGATCTGTCGCGTGTCGAGTCGATCGAGGAGCCCTACATCAAGGCGACGATGGTCACCCGCGACGAGTACGTCGGCGGGATCCTCGCGCTGTCGCAGGACCGGCGCGGCATCCAGCGCAGCCTCCAGTACGTCTCGTCGGACCGCGTCCTGATCGAGTACGACTTCCCGCTCGCCGAGGTCATCCACGACTTCTACGACAAGCTGAAGTCGGTGTCACGCGGCTACGCCTCGTTCGACTACGAGCTCTCCGACTACCGCGAAGGCGACGTCGTCAAGCTCGACGTGCTGATCAACAGCGAGCCGGTCGACGCGCTCTCGATCATGGTGCACCGCCAGAAGGCGCACCCCAAGGGCAAGGCGCTGGTCGACAAGATGAAGGAGCTCATCCCGCGGCAGCTCTTCGAGGTCATCCTGCAGGCGGCGATCGGCTCGAAGATCGTCGCGCGTTCGACCGTGAAGGCCCTGCGCAAAGACGTTCTCGCCAAGTGCTACGGCGGCGACATCAGCCGCAAGAGAAAGCTCCTCGAGAAGCAGAAAGAGGGCAAAAAGCGGATGAAATCGGTCGGCAACGTCGAGATCCCGCAAGAGGCCTTCCTGGCGGTCCTCAAGGTCGAGGACTAGGCCTCAGCGGCCGCGCCGGTCCCCGTCGTCCCGGCGATCGCCGCCTTTGCGGCGTTCGACTGGAACCGGAACCACCTTCTTTCGCCGCTCCTCCCGCCGCCGGTCGCTGCCGGCGCGCCGCTCGTCCTTCGGTGGGCTCTTCTTCTCGTCAGACATTCGAGACTCCTCGCGGTCGTTCTCGGGTTCGACTCCTGAATGCCGGATGCGCGCGAACGATATCGCGACTCGAGGAGGGCGCTTCTCGAGTGGGCCGCAAGGGGCGATCCGGCGGGCGGAACCCGGGCTCGATGGCATCGGACGATGTCTCGCCTCCCACCGGCCCTGAGCGTAGAATTCCTCGATGGACCCGCGTTCGATTCCGGTTCGCAAGACGACGCACATGGAGGCCGACGACGCGGGCCGCGACGCCGAGTTCTGGTCCCGAATCGCACCGGCCGATCGCTTCCTCCGCGTTTTCCAAATGAGCCAGGAGGCTTATGGCATCGTCGGCAAGCTCCCTCCCGATCCCGCCGGACGCCCTCGATCTGTTGCGCGCGTTCTGCGCCCGTGAGGTCAGGTTCCTGGTCGTCGGCGCGCATGCGCTCGGCTACTGGGCCCAACCGCGCGCGACCGGCGATTTCGATCTCTTCGTCGAGCCGACACCCGACAACGCCGCGCGGGTCTTTGCGGCCCTGGGGGACTTCGGCGCTCCCCTTCTCGACCTGACCGAAGAGGACTTGCGGACCCCCGGCGTCGTCTTTCAGATGGGAGTGCCGCCGTATCGCATCGATCTCGCGACCGAGTTGACCGGCATCTCGTTCGAGGAAGCCTGGCGCGAACACGCGATCGTGTCGCACTCCGGACTCGACCTGCCGTTCATCGGCCGCGCCGCGATGATTCGCAACAAGCGCGCCACCGGCCGACCCAAGGACATTCTGGACCTCCAGCTGATGGGCGAGGAGTAGAACGGCGAGCCCCTTTCGCACGGCTGTCCTGACCGGCGGCGCGCTGGTCGCCTTCGCCGGGAACTCCTGGCTGTGCCGGGCGGCGCTGCGTTCGCAGGCGATCGATCCGGCGAGCTTCACCGCGGTGCGGCTCACGAGCGGCGCGCTGGTCCTCGGGCTCCTGCTGTTCGCGCGGCCGTGGCGGCCCGGCGCCCCCCGCCTCGCCGGCGGCTGGGCCTCGGCTGCGGCGCTCTTCGCCTACGCCATCGCCTTCTCGCTCGCCTACGTCGAGCTTTCCGCCGGCGTCGGGGCGTTGATCCTCTTCGGCTTCGTGCAGACGACGATGCTCGTCGGCGGCCTGCTCTCCGGGCATCGCCTCACCCGCTACGACGGCGCTGGTCTGGCGCTCGCGCTCGCCGGACTCGGCTGGCTCACTCTGCCAGGCGTCGCGGCTTCCGCGGCAGGAGAGAGTGCGCCGCCGCTCGCGGCGCTCGGCATGGCCGCCGCTGGCGTCGCCTGGGGGATCTACAGTCTGCGCGGGCGAAACGAACGTGCGGCGCCGCTGGCGGTCACCGCCGGAAACTTCGCGCGCGCGACACCGCTCGCGCTCGCCATGCTCGCACTGCAGCTAGCGGGGTGGACGACATCTTCCCCGCACGCCAGCCTGCGGGGTATCGCCCTCGCCGTGTTCTCAGGTGCGCTCACCTCGGGTGTCGGCTACGCGATCTGGTACGCGGCGCTGCCCGGGCTCAGGCCGCTCTCGGCCGGGCTGGTGCAGCTCGGGGTCCCGGTGCTCACGGCTCTGGGCGGAGTGCTGCTGCTTTCCGAAGAGCTCGGCGCCCGGCTGGTGCTCTCGGGCCTGCTGGTCCTCTCCGGCATCGCGCTGGCTGTCGCGGGTCCGCGACCCGTCGCTCCCGCGAAGCGGTAACAATCGCTGGGGACAGGCGTAGAAGATTGCGGTGCCATCGATGAACCCTGCTATCGCCTTTCTCGACCGACTGCATGCCCGGGCGCGGGCGAATCCCCTCCTCTACCGGGTGGTCCTCGCGACGCGCTGTCTCTTTGCCATGGCCTTCATCCCGACCGGCTGGGTGAAGCTCATGGGCCACCGCTTCACCCAGGTTTCGATCGAGAGCCCGGTCGGCGCCTTCTTCGAGGCGATGTACCAGACCGGCGGCTACTGGCAGTTCCTCGGCGCGACGCAGATCGTGGCAGGACTCCTCATGCTGGTGCCGCGCGCCGCGACGCTCGGGGCGGTCGTCTTCTTTCCGGTGGCGTTGAACATCTTCGTCATCACGGTGGCGCTCGACTTCCGGGGCACGCCGTTCGTCACCGGACCGATGCTCGTTGCCGCCGCCGCGCTCCTCGCCTGGGATTGGGATCGCCTGCGCGGGATTGTGACGTCGTCGCCGCCAGTGCTCGCCGCCGCGGATGGCGAGCGCTGGCCTCGTATCGCTGGGCTGGGCCCCGCCTGGGAGCGCGCCGCCTACGTCGCCGGCACGGCAGCCGGGCTGGCCATTTTCGGTTCGGTCCGCGGTCTCGTCGGCGCTTCCGGCGCGCAGGCCGGCTTCGCGGCGGGCCTGCTCGCTGCGCTCGTGGCGCTCGCCGGAGCGGTCCGGGCAGTGCGGGCCGGGCGCCGTGCTCGTGTTCCGCGGGACAGGATCGCGTACGATTCTCCTCCACGAAGCTGAGGACCGAGCCGGGGAGAACGGAATGAGCGCAGAGCTGCCGACGGCCGCGGTGAAGCGGGCCGAAGAGGTCGAAAAGAAGATCGTGGCCGCCGGCACGGCGACCGAGGTGCAGGTGCTGGTCGGCCCCGGCGACGGGGCGCCCAACTTCGCGCTGCGGCGCTTCATCATGGGCGAAGGCGGCGGTATGCCGCTGCACACCAATCTCGTCGAGCACGAGCAGTACGTCCTCGCCGGCCGGGCGCGGATGACGGTCGGCGACGCGGTCCACGAGGTCGCGGCCGGCAACACCCTCTACATCCCGGCCGGCATGCCGCACTCCTACACCGTCCTCGAGGCGCCGTTCGAGTTCCTCTGCGTCGTCCCGAACTCGCCCGACAGGATCGAGATTCTCGAACCGTCTTGCTGAACCCCACCGCGCAGGTGCGTCCGTTCACGCTGCTCGCCCTGCTCACCCTGCTGGCCATCGCCGGAGGGACCTCCGGCTGCCGGGCGCCGGCGCCGCCGGAGGTCCCGGAGACGCTCGAGCGCGTCGAACTGGTGGAGTTCGCCTCCGCCCTGCGGGTCGCGCGCGAAACCACGGCGGTCGACATCGGCGAACCGGCGGCGTGGCCGCACCTGCGCGAAGGGTGGGGGGCGCCCGAGAAGAGCGGGACGACGAGCTTCGCCTGGGGCATGGGAGCGGTTTCGCGGCTCTCGTTCGAGCTCGTCGATGTGCGGGACCTCGACCTGCGTCTGCGTGGCTGGTCGTTTCCGTTCGCGTCCGGCGAAAGCCAGCGGGTCGAGCTGCGGATCAACGGGCGGGCAGTCGGCGAGCAGGCGATCGGGGCGGACGCGACGACGCTCCGGTTCGCCGTTCCGGCCACGCTGCTGCGCGCCGGCGAGAACATCCTCGAGCTGCGCTACGCGCGCCGGAACGAAGGACCGAAGGAGGCGCCTCTGGCGGTGGCATGGGATGGTGTCCGGTTCGCCGGCCCCGGGGAGAACGGCGAGGGTTCGCCTGCCGCTCCGCCGGTGATCGACGCGGCTGGCGGCACCGTCACTCTGCCGGCAGGCAGCGCCGTCGAAGGGACGCTCGAGCTCGCTCCCGGGACCTGGTTGGCCTGGGATGCTGTCGCTGCAGAGGGGAGCGCGCGCCTGGAGCTGGCGGTCGAAGGCGAGGCGACCCCGGTCGCGGGACGGCGGGTGCGCCCGGGCGGCGACGGTCGTCGCGAGCTCTCGGGGCGCCGGTCCGTGGCTTCCGGAGCGTCCGGAGCGGGGGGTTCCCCCCCGTCCGCGCTGGTCCGCTTCGCACTGCGCGCTCCCGGGGCGGACGGCGAGATCCGGGTGAGCGGTCTGCGCCTCGAACAGCCGCCGCCGCGCGCCGCCGCGACCGCCGCCGGCGGCGCGGGCGAACCGGGCGCAGCGACCGCAGCGACCGAAGCGACCGCAGCGGCTGCAGCCAGCCCGGAGCCGCGCCCGAATCTCATCGTCTATCTGATCGACACGCTGCGCGCCGACCATCTCGGCTGTTACGGCTATCCGCGCCCGACCTCGCCGCGCATCGACCGCTTCGCTTCCGAGTCGATCCTCTTCGCGCAGGGCCGCGCCCAGAGCTCGTGGACCAAGCCGGCGGTGGCCACGATCCTCACCGGCCTCTTTCCGACCGCGCACGGCGCGCAGCTGCGCTCGCAGCGGATCCACGAGAACGTCGACACGCTCGCCGAGCGC
>JAGPDF010000090.1 GCA_018057705.1 Thermoanaerobaculia bacterium
GACAGCGGGTCGAGGGCCGATCGGCGGCAGAAAGCCTCGAGAAGCGCCTTGCCGGCGCCCCGCCCCTGAACCGACGGGTCGACGCCGAGGACACCGAGATAGTAGTGCGGCGGCGCCGGCTCGTGCGAACGGCAGAGCGCCTCGTACGCCGCCATCCGGCCCCCCAGCCCCGGAGTGTCCGCCTCGAGTCGCGCCCATTCCCCCGCGAACGGCTCCGGCCAGGCCGGCCGCTCGCAGTCGTAACCCATCGCCGCCCCCAGCACCCTCTCCGCCTCGCGCAGCACGAGCGCCGGCATGGCGAGCGCTATCCGCACCCGCAGCAGCAGCGAGAAGAAGCGGCTCGACGCCGGGCCGACACCCTCCGGGCAGGTGCGAAAGAAGTAAGCGATGAGCGCGTCGTGCGCGAAGGCGGCCTTGAGGGCTTCGGCCGCCGGCTCCACATCCGCTGTCGTTGCATTGTCGATCTTCATCCGGCTCTCCCTGGGCGCGGCGGCCGGCGGTCACCGGAGAGCCCGCGACCCACTCTTCCCGCACCTGAAAACTATCCCACCCGGAGCGCTCGGGCGCGTCATCGCCCTCCCCTGGCGGGCGGCTCCGACGGGACCGCGACTCCCCAGAAGTTGAAGGAGGCGAGCCGCCAGCCCGGCAGGTACCGGGAGGAGAGCTGCTCGACGCGGAAGCCTCCCGCCTCGATCAGGGAGGGAGCGTGGCGATTCACGTTGCAGCCGCCGGCGAGCCGCCGCCAAAGAGGATTGATCCTCTCCTGCCAGCGCCGGACGCGCTCGTCGGGAGCGGTTCCGTGCTCGCAGAAGAGAAGCCTCCCCCCCGGCCTGAGAACGCGTCGCGCTTCGGTGAGGGCACGCGGCGCATCGGGAATCGTGCACAGGGTGTAGGTCATGAGGATCGTGTCGACACTCTCGTCGGACAGCGGGATCTCCTCGGCGGAAACCTGCAGGAGCTCGACGGGCAGTGCCGACCTCACGACGGCCTCCTGCGCCAGATCCCACATCTCGGCGGCCGGCTCGAGCGCCCACAGCTTCCGGACAGCGGCGGGATCGTAGTGCGCGAGATTCAGCCCCGAGCCGAATCCGATCTCGAGCACGTCGCCCGCGGCCATCGGCACGACCTTGAGTCGCTGCCGCCGGTGCGTCTCGAGACCACAGACGAAGTGGACGAGCCGGGGGAGGACGAAGCGCTCGTACAGTCCCATGAGACCTTGCCGTCCTGCGACCTCAGGTGGCGGGCGGGCGCATGCGTCCGCGACGGAGTTCTGCACCCGCTGCGGCCTCGCCGACATCGGCGCCCGCCGCGATCAGGAGCTCCCGCAGCACCGAGCGGTGGCAGCGCGTTTCGTCCGCGCAGTAGCAGCCGAGCGCGAAGTCGGTCTGGTGCGAGAGCGCCGCGAGCAGCGCGATCGTGCGGGCGCTCTCCGGCGCCGCCATCTCGCTGCGGAACTTGCGGACGAAACCCTGCCACTGGGCCGGCGTCGTCGCGCTCTGCCCGAGTTGCATCGTCTCGACGCTCGGCGCGAGGTTCGGGTACCAGACGTCGTACCAGTCCTGCGACGCGAACTCGGACTTCGGCACCCCGCGCGGCGGCCGGCGCACCGTACCGATCCGCACCCCCTCGCCTGCCGCTCTGGGGCTCCCGAGCCTCACGATTCGAACGGCCATGGTCGCCCGCCCCTCTCAGCCCGCCGGATCCGGATCGCCGCCGGCCGCCGCCTCCCGGCCCAGGAACCGAAGCCAGAGGAAGCCGAGCGTGCCGGCGGTCAACGACGCCAGGAGAATCGCCATCTTCGAAGAGTTCAGGGCAGCCGGCTCGCCGGCGAACGCGAGATTGGTGATGAAGATCGACATCGTGAATCCGATGCCACCGAGAATGCCGGCGCCGAAGATGTGCCGCCACGAGAGGCCCGTCGGCAGCTGGCAGAGGCCGATCGCCACGGCGAGGAACGACAGCAGCACGACGCCCAGGGGCTTGCCCAGCAGGAGGCCCGCGGCGATGCCCAGGCTGTTCATGCTGGCGAGGCCCTGCACCCAGTCCCCTCCGAGAACGACGCCGGTATTGGCCAGGGCGAAAAGCGGCAGGACGATGAAGGCGACCGGCTTGTGCAGGAGATGCTCGAGCTTGTGCGAGGGCGACGCCTGGTCCTCGTCCTTCGCAGAGTAGGGAATCGCGAAAGCCAGCGCGACGCTGGCGATGGTGGCATGCACGCCCGACTGGAGCATGAAGTACCACATCACCGCGCCGCCGAGCAGGTACGGCACGCGGGACATGACGCGGAGAAAGCGGTTCAACACCACGAGCACGGTCCAGACCGCCAGGGCGCCGAGGAGGTACGCGAGCGAGAACTTCGTCGTGTAGACGGCGGCGATGATGACGATCGCGCCGAGGTCGTCCATGACCGCGAAAGCGACGACGAAGACCTTGAGCGACGCCGGGACGCGCTTTCCCAGGATGGCGAGAACCGCGAGAGCGAAGGCGATGTCGGTGGCCATCGGGATTCCGATGCCGGCCTGCGAAGGTGTTCCCGCGTTGAGGGCGAAGTGGATCGCCGCCGGTGCGACCATGCCACCGACCGCCGCGAACATCGGCAGCAGCGCGTTCTTGATGTTCGAGAGCTCGCCGCTGTAGAGCTCGCGCTCGAGCTCGAGGCCGATGAGCAGGAAGAAAACCGCCATCAGCCCGTCGTTGATCCAGTGCTCGAGGGTGAGACTGCCGAGCTTCGTCTGCCAGAAGGCGAGGTACCGTCCCCCGAACGACGAATTGGTGATCGCGAGCGCGAGCGCCGTGCAGAACATCAACAGCACGCCGCTCGACTTTTCCGAGTCGAAGAACTTGTTGAACGTGTTCGACAGTTTGCGCTGTTCGGTTTCCATGGCCCTCGTCAGGTCGTTGGAGAAAGGACGTGCATTCGTCGCACGGAGCCCCTGACGATACCAAGTTCGGTGACGCCCGGAACGCTCGTGCCACGCGCATCCTCCTGCGCCGCTCGCGTCAGGAGGGCTGGCGCGGAGCTCTGCCTCTCCCGGGGCGTTTCGCCGCCGCCTTCGGCGGGCTCTGCGCGACCCGCAACTTCACGATCCGCGTGATGAGCTCGTAAGGGATCGGCTGATCGAGCGGAAAGCGGAGATTGCCCTTCTCGCCGGCATAGGGCGCGAGCTCTCTCTCCAGCGCGGCGTCTCCCCTCGCCGGGGGGTAGAGACCGATGTGGTGCTTGAAGGCAGCGAAATGGACCAGGTTTCCGTTCAGCTTGAAAGTCGGGATCTGGTAGCTGATTGCCTCCTGCGCGGCGGGCGCCGCCTCCTGGACGATCTCCCGGATGCGCCCGAGAATCGCCCGCACCGCCAGCGGGAAGCCGGCGATGTACTCGTCGATCGTGGTGGGCTTCGTCTGGCCTTCGTTCATTCGTCCTCCCTCGCGGCCTCGGCCGCTCGAGCGCCCGCGGCGCGGGCCGTTACGCCAGACGCTCTCCCCTGCGCACCGTCACCGGCGAGCCGTCGGCGAGAAACGCCGAGGCCGGCGGGCCGGAGAGGAAGCCGGCGAACGGCGCGCCGTAGAGGGCTCCGACATCGCACTCGAAGCGGGATTCGAGCGCCGGGCTCACCCGCCACTGCGGATGCTCCACCTGGTACTCGACCGTCCCGCCGTCGCGCTGGCGCGCGTAGCCCCAGTAGTGCTCGGTGATGAAGGTCTCCTCCGAGTCGGCCGGCGGAATTCCCGGCGGGGTGCTGGCCACGATTCCCACGTTGCACCAGCGCCCGTCGCAACGCCATAGATAGCTGACGCTCCGCTCCGCGTCGGCTTCGTTGTCGACGATCGAATGGCGCATCGGCAGCGCGACATAGTTCTCGTTGTAGAGCGTGCGGGCCACCCAGGCGATCGCGAAGCGCGGCACGATCTCCTTCACGAAGACGACGCCGCGCCGGAAGCCCTCGGGACCCCGGCGCCGGACGTAGAAGCGCAGATTCACCTCTTCGAAATTGCAGTGGCCCGGAATCGCGACACCGAGCACGCGCGTGCGCCGGAAGTGAAAGCCGACCACGCTCACGAGGGCCCGTTCCTGCCACAGATCGAGCTCGGTCCCGGCCGGCACGAGACCGGAGAGAATGACCGGGTCGACCTCGTAGTTGAGCATCACGAGATCGCGCCACTCGGCCGAGAGGAAGCGGGAGGTCATCTCGGAAACATCGGTTCGTGCGTCAGGAACAGGCCCATCGCTCCAGAGCTCATCCCAGCAGTCCCGGATTGCGCTTCCAGATCGCCCAGGTGAGCGCCGCGGCGAAGGTCACCCAGGCGAGATAGGGCAGGAGGAGTGCCGCGGCCAGGGGACGCACGCGCCGGAAGGCGATCGCCGTTCCGAGAATGAGAGCCCAGAGCAGCACGATCTCGCCGAACGCCAGCGCCCCCATTCGCCAGACGAAGAAGAGCCAGGTCCAGAGCGCGTTCACCGCCAGTTGGACGAGAAAGAGCGTCAGGGCGAGGCCTCGCCGGCGGAAGCCGCCGTCGCGCCAGACCAGCCAGGCGGCGACCGCCATGAGCAGGTAGAGAACCGTCCAGGCCGGACCGAAGAGCCATGCTGGGGGCGCCCAGTCCGGGCGCACGAGCTGGCGGTAGAAGTCGCCGGCGCTCGCCGAGGCGAAGCCGCCCGCCGCCGCCGCCGCGAAGCAGACCGCGAGCCAGCCCAGGAGACCGAGAACCTGCCTGCGCATCGCATACCCCGCCATGAGCCCCCCTTGGTCAGCGAACGGTTGAAGTCTAGCGCTCGGACGGGACCCAGGGCGGCCCGCGGACTCGACGTGCCGATCGATCAGGATCCTGTTCCCGGAGGGATCCGGACAGGGACGACTTGGCTCCACCTGGTGCCGCTCCCCGGCCGCGCGCCGGGCGAGCGGCTGGCGGCCCCTTCTGCCGTCACTTCTTCACCGGCGGGTAGAGCCGCCGGATCTCGGATACGGAACGGGCGACGAGCTGCTCGAGGACGGGAAGCTGGATGTCGGACAGGCGCCGGACGTACAGGCAGGCCTTGCCGATCTTGTGCCGGCCGAGCCCGGCCAGGAGAGCGCGCGCTTCCGCGCTCTCGTAGCCGGGCATGAGATAGATGCTGATGTCGCCCTTGCGGGAGGAGAAGCCGACGAGGCAGGAATCGCCCTCGTGGCCGCTCGCGTACTTGTAGTGGTAGCTGCCGAACCCGACGATGCTCGCGCCCCACATCCGTGGCGGGCAGCCCGAAATCCGCTCCATGAGAGCGGCGATCACCTTGCAGTCCTCGCGTCTCGACTCGTCCGCGATGCCGGCCAGGTAACTCTCGATGGTCGCTTCCGTCGGCTTCGTCTTGGCCTCGTACACGATTGCCTCCGCAATGGGTGGATGGCGCTGCGCTCTTTCCGGGAAGGAAGTCAGATCTCTCTGGCGGCGAGGTGGCGCTCGATGCGGCGGTCCGGAACCAGCCACAGGAGCGCAACCAGCACGAAGATGCACTGGGAGACCCAGGGGCGCCAGAGGGCGGCAGCGATGGCCAGGAGGTAGAGAACCGGCGAGACCTTGCCCTTCCAGTCCCGACCGAGAGCCTGCTTGAGGCCCGAATTCTGCGCCCCTGCGGCGACGATGACGGACTGCAGCACGAAGTAGGCGATCGCCGCCATGAGGAGCACCAGGCCGTAGACCAGTGTCGGCCGGGAGGAGAAGTGGCTCTCACCCATCCAGGCCGTCGCGAACGGAAACAGCGAGAGCCAGAACAGCAGGTGCAGATTCGCCCAGAGCACGGCGCCGGTGACCTTGTGGGTCGCCTGCAGCATGTGGTGATGATTGTTCCAGTAGATGCCGACGTAGACGAAGCTCAACAGATAGCTCAGGAACACCGGCAGGAGAGGGCGCAGGTCGTCGAGACTCTCGCCATGCGGCGCCTTCAGTTCCAGGACCATGATGGTGATGATGATGGCGATCACCCCATCGCTGAACGCTTCGAGTCGCCCCTTGCCCACGCCGCCTCCCGATTCCACCGCTGCCCGAGCCGCGGCCCCGCCGCTACGCCCCGGAAGGCCCCTTCGACCGGAACCCGACGCGGCGATGGCTGCCGTCGCAGAAGGGCTGAATCGCCGTCGCGCCGCACCGGCAGAGCGCCGTCCGTCCCGCGCACTCGATCTCGCTGCCGTCGCGATCCAGAAGCCGGAAGCTCCCCTGCACGAGAAGTGGGCCGTCGGTGCTGGCCTGCAGGGTCGTCGCGACGCCTTCGTCCGTCGCCGCCTCGCGGGCCTCCGCCTGACCCTCCAGAACGTACTGCAGCGCACCGGACGGACAGCGGTCGATGGCCGCCACCACCTCCGCGACGGTCGCTGCCTCCGGCCGCACCCATCGTTTCCGGCGCACGTCGAACACGGCGGGCAGCGCGTTCAGGCAGACTGCCGAATGGATACAGACCCCGGGGTCGAAGGTCACCTGGATCCCGGCCGCGGCGTAGGTCTGGATTCGCTTCCCGCTCATCGCGCGGCATTCTCCTACAGATTGGTCCGTTCTGAATCAGCGCTGTCCTGTGGACTCGCGAGGCCTCGGGCGCCGCACCCACCCTGCCCGACGGGCCGCCGCTGCCCCGCCCCAGACTAGAGTGCGCCGAGCTGCCGCTCCACCTTCAGCGTGCGGTCGAAGTCGACCTGCGCGACGTCGCTCCACGGCACGTACTCGGGGCGCTCGCTGCCGTCGACGAAAATCAGCAGGCCGGCGTTCGCCGACCCGAGATCCCCTGCGCGCTCGAGCTCGAGGGTCTCGCCGCTCTGCAGGGTGACCACGACGCCCGGAGCGCCGCGCTCTGCGCTATCGGAAAGGGCGGAAGGGGCGAGCGGGCCGGAGGGAGCGCTCGGGGGGATTCCCGAGAGCCGCGTGATCGAAGCGATCCCGCCGAAGGGGAGGGTGTAATCGACGCCCTGGGAGGGCGCGTCGAGCGTCTCCGTGGTCTCGCTTTCGTCGAGGTCGAAGACCAGCCGGCCGGCGAGACGGCGGCCGTCGCGGGTGGTGACGCTACCGGTGAGCGGGTGCCCCGGCGGGAAATCGCCGTGGGCGGGCCCGGTCCCGGGGGGAGACGCAGGGCTGAAGTCGACGCGCTCGAAGGCCTCCCAGGAGACGAGCACCCGGCCGTAGCGCCGGTCGTCGACGTAGATCCCGAGGTTGCCCTCGCCGACCTCGCTGCTGCCCGAGAGCACCACCTCGCGACCGTCGAGGAGCGTCACCAGGGAGCTCTCCTCCGAGCGGCGCGCGATGGCGCGGAGCGCGTCGAACCGCAGACTCGTCTTGCCGCCGGCGTCGCGGCCGTCGAGCTCGTCGGAACCGAGGCACTCCCTGCGGTTCCATTGCAGGAAGCCGGTGAAGTCACCCTGCCGCGAGCGCACCGTGCCGTGCAGCCGCTGGGAAGCGGCGGGGATACCCGTGACGCCGGGGTCGGCGAGGAGCTCGATGCTGCGGATCTGCAGGCTGTCGAGGTCGACCGCGTCCCCCCGGGCGTCCCACACCCGCACGCCGTCGTCGAAGTCGCTGGCCTCGAAGCGGTCGAGGTCGAACACGGTCCCGCTCTTGAGCGTCACCCGCACGTCCCGACCGACCGCCTCGATGCGCGCGATTTCGCCGAAGCGCGCCATGAACGGCCGGCCGAGCCCGGCCGGGCGCTCGCGCTGGGCGAGGACCCAACCGAAGAGCTCGATCGGATGGCGCTCCACGGGCAGGCGCTCGGGCGGCACGAGGGCAGCCCACCGATTCTCGTCCTTGAAGCCGTTGAAGTAGTCGCTCCAGAACGCCTCCTGGTCGCCCCCCCAGCGCAACCGCCCTTCATGCTGGGCGCCGCTGGTGGTGGTGATGCGGCCGTAGAGGAAGCCCTGATGGGACTCTTGCGTCCTCGGCGCTGCGTCCGCCGCAGTCTCGTGACCCGACGTCTCCGACCCCTTCGGGATTTCCGGCGCAGCCCTGGTCGCCCGGAGGTCTCCGGTCGAAAGAGGCGCCCGGCTATCGACCTCGCTCCCGCCCGCCCGGTAGATGGCGGCGAGGGCGACGAGAACGGCGATGAGCACCCCGCCCCCGATCGTGGCCCTCTTCATGATCGGCTCTCCGGAGAAGACTCGAATCTCTCGCCGCGATGCGGCTCACTTCGACTACGTGCGGCGTGGCGAGACATTACGCCCAACGGAAGGTGCCCAGCACGGCGAGCGACCCCACGACCAGGGCCACAGCGAGGAGCAACGACACCAACACCGTCCCCCTGGCCCACCGGCTCGCGCCGGGATTCAGGACAACGAAAAGGCCGCCGGAAAAGCAGAGCAGGCCCGTCGCGGCACCGAGACCGAGCACGGCGAAGCCGAAGACGTACGGGTCGATGGCGTAGGCAGCGAAGAGCGCCCCCACCTGGACGACCAGCCAGGCGACGTAGAACCGCGGATCGGACAGGAGCCGCTTCATGGTGGGCTCCGCCGTTCGAGCGACTGCTCAGCCGACGGCTCAGGACGGGTCATCTTCACGACCCTTTCTCGAGGGAACGTCACGCCCAGGGTAGAGCGTGAAGAACACGAATCTGAATTTGCCGAGCCGCATTCCCACGAGATTGGCGAGCAGCACCAGCGCACAGGCGCCGAGGACCTGCTCGATCTGCACGCCGGGAAACCGGGATCCGTGCACTCCTTCTGACTCCGAGAGCGCCCAGGGAAACGCGACCGAGAGCGGCAGGACGAAGAGGGCGAGATGCGACCATCGGCGGCAGAGCAGAAACGCGAGACCCGCGGCGCCGCCGCTCGCCAACCAGAAGCCGATCATGCCGCATCCGATCTCATCGGCACGGCGCCCGTCGGCCAACGGTTCTGGAGCTGAGCGGCCAGCCCCGCCCATCTGTTCGGGCACATCGAGAGCCGACGGGCACCAGGCCGCGTCCGCGCAAACGTAGGGTCAGGCGACGCGGCATCATCGCGTTTCGAAGAAGTACACGTCTTTCGCCAGCTTCTCGACCAGCACATAGCTGCTGCCGTTCTCGTGGTCCGCCCTCTCAGCGGGAGGCTCGACCCCTTCCGACAGGAAGAGCACACCGGAGAGGTTGTCCGCGATCCCGAGCTGAATCACTTCCACGCCGCCTGCGACCCTGTAGCGGACCGCCACGGCTCCCACTTTGGTCATGGAGGTGATGAGGTTCTCGACCTGATCCACACGGAGGCTCCTTTCCGCTAGCGCCTCTGCCAGACTCGCTTTGGGAGAGAAGCGTCCGCCGGGGATGAAGCCCATCACGCTCGAAGGTGCAGCCACGAACACCTGGTCGCCTGCCTTGAGGACGTCGTTGACGCGAAAGGCGACGGGAGCGCCCCAGGCGCCGACCAGCCGCACACCCGCGGCAGCCTCGAACCGGGCCGCCACTTCGGACCAGGAATCCAGGTTCCCCCGGATCTGGTCGCGCCGCTTCTCCACACAGCCCTTTCCACAGTTGAAGACGACGGTCAGCCGGTCCGGGTCCACGCCGAGAATCCGGCACACGGAACCGAAATAGTAGTTCTTGAGTGTCGAGATCTCGTCATGCGTTGCAGCACCCGTCACCTGAAGGTCGAGCGGGCCATAGGGCATGAGGTTGAGGAAGATCTCTTCGAGCGAGACCGCCCCACCGCTCGCAAAACCTCTCGGAACGTCGAGCAGTTCTCGGAACTCGGCCTCGGCGCGAGGGACCGGGAACGGCGGACAGTCCTTGCATCCCGCCTCACCAGGCAGGGGGTGCGCGCAAGCGACGACGAGCATCGCCAACACCACGGCACGGCTCCGAGCTCTCATCTACCTAGTCTCCTCCAGGTCGCCTATCGCCTCGACTCGAGCCGCGCCGGAGGCGAAAGCTGAAGTCAGGAAGCTGCGCCTCGATTGCCACCGAGGCGCCCGTTCCTCCTGCCGGCCGGCGAATCGAAGACCTCCCGGCGAGCATGGCACGCCGACGGATCCCGGCGCTCAGAGGGGCCAGAAACCCCAGATTGAATCGTCTCGAGCTGTGCTCCCTGGGCTTGAGTCGCGCTGCCGAAAGCCGCTCGAGCGGCCGGCTGGAGTCTGTCGCATCTGAACCGCGAGTGAGTCGGGCAGGGAACCGGCGGCGACTACTGTCCACGAAAGAGGTAGGTCATGGTCGGGTTGGGCTCGGAGACCGGGATCATCGATTCGTGAAAGGCACGGCCGCAACTCTTCGACAGAATGGCCTCGAGAGCGCCGAGGCTCGCCTGCTCCGCCGGGCCGTAAGCGATCTCCCCCGTCGTGACGATCAGGGAGAGCGCTGGATTGGCGCCCCGAAAGTCCTCGCGAAAGTACCTCTTCGACTCACACGAGAACATGCCGAGGATCCTGAGCCTCGAGGGACGCTGCCGGAGCGCAGCGAGCACGGGACGCATCGGAAGGCGCAAGAGAGAGTCGACGACCGTCCTCACCCCCGACTGCTCCTCGAATCCGATACTGCCTCCCAGACGCGAGTGGCCCATGTAGAAAACGATGTCGCTGTCGATCAACTCGCGGTGGAAGTGCTCCTGCACCGAGTCGCCGGAGCTGTCCAGCTCTGGACCGGAAGACGGAAGACCCACAGCTTCCGCCTCACCGGCCGCCGCCGAGCTCGTGAAGAGATTCACTTCGACCCTTCGACCTCCGATCGTGCTCGCCAATTCCACGACCGACTTCGAGCGCGAAACGATAGAGAAGCCGCAGGTGGCGAGGTCGCCGCGGCATTCGCTCGTAAGGACATGCGCCATCGCATGCGCGTTGGCACGACCATGGTCTCTTCCCTCGTGCTCGTCGTAGCCGTAGAACATCCCGATTCGCAGCGTGTGGTCGGTTTCGAGCGCCGAGAAGTCCTGCGGACACGAGGCGCCAGGGAGAGCGGCGAGCTTCGCGGCCTGCCGTTCGAGGCTCTCGATGGCCCCGGTCCGCATTGCCTGATCCTCGTCGGGCGTCAGCGACGGATGCACATGCCCATTGGGACCGCCGATGCCTTCGACTCCCCCGACGAAGATGGACGCGCCTGCCAAGGCCGTCGCGATCAGGAGCGCAGGCCAGATCGAGGCCAGGAGTCCGGCTCGATCCCGAGCCGTTCCCCTCCGCCGCTCCCTGCCCCTGACGGACTGGAGCCTCCGGACCGTCCTTGCGCCAACAGCCACGAGGAGGCAGGGGAGCCAGACGAGCACGAGCTCCGTCGTGAAGGCGCGGAGTCCCGACGAGGAGAAGGCTTCGACGATCCCGATCGGAGAGGCGGCAATCGGCCGCCAGGGCAGGAAGAACCGGTGGTTGGAGAACGGGCTGAAGAACGCCACCCCGAGTCCGTCGTCCGTGAGGGCATCGAGGATGCCATGGGAAGCCGTGCTGAGGAAGACGAACGCGAACGCCCACCACCTCCCGGCATCGAGCCGGTTCGCAAGCGGGAGGGCACAACAGGCCAGCAGCAGTGCGAACGGCAGCGAGTGCGTGAGACCGCGGTGCCCGAGCAGCGACTCGTACGGAACGCCCATGAGGAAGCCGACCGCGTCGACATCGGGGACGACGGAGCAGATTCCCGCGACCAGCAGCAGGCGGCTCGAGGTCACCGTGTCGCCGGTCACGGCGCGCACGGCAAGGGAGATGGCTGGATGCGTCAGTACCGTGGGCACGATCGTTTCCGCGAGAACTGGGAGGTCGCTGAAGCGCCGCCGGCGGTCGACTCGCGGCTATCGTTCGGAAGAGTCCGGAGCGTGGCGCCACGATGGGCGAACGGCGAAGCCGGGATGCTGCCGCTCCACCCGAAACGACGCATCGACTCTCAGGCGCCCTCGCGCCCCGGGCGCCGGAGCACGACATGGGTGGCTTTCTCCGAGGCCACGAACGAAACGCATTCGTATCCCAGGGCGCGCACGTCGACCCCATCGAACAGGCGCTCGCCCCCGCCCAGCAGGACGGGCGAGATCGCGAGATGCAGCTCGTCGATGAGGCCCGAGCGCAGATACTGCTGGATGGTGCTGGGTCCGCCGCCAATGCGCACATCCTTGCCGTCGGCGGCGGCGCGCGCCCGGTCGAGCGCCTCGTGAACTCCTCCCGTGACGAAGTGGAAGGTCGTTCCGCCTGCCATCTGGATGGGCGGGCGCGCGTGGTGAGTCAGGATGAACGTCGGCACGTGATACGGCGGTTCATCCCCCCACCAGCCTTTCCAGTTCTCATCGGGCCAGGCGCCGCGCACCGGTCCGAACATGTTCCTTCCGAGAATCCAGGAGCCGACATTCTCGAAGCCCCGCGCCGCGAAGTCGTCATCGATCCCCGTCGTGCCGAAGTCGGCGCCGAACAGGGTCTTCTGGATCGTGCGGGTCGGGAAGAGCCACTGGTGCAGATCCGCCCCGCCTAGCCCGAGCGGATTCGCGAGGTCCTGATGCGGACCGGCTCCGTAGCCGTCGAGCGAGAGGGTGAAGCTCTCGACGCGAACGCGTGTCATCTTCAGGCCTTCCTTTCGATCGACGCAGAACGGATCATGAGCTCAGCGCCGAATGCGCCTAGCGCGGCCATTCAGCAGGAGCGACGATTCAGGCGACGATCGAGGAGGCATCGCTCTGAGTTCTCCCGGAACTCGCGAGAGCTTGCCACGCCTCGTAGACGAGGTAAAGCGAATAGAAACGAAGCGCGACGTGAACGACGAGCGCACGGTGCACGCCCGAGCCGGGAGCCGTCGTGATCAGTTGGTTGAGGTTCACGAGCGCGGCCAGGGTGAGCCAGGCAGCCGCGACGCAGAGGCTCTCCCGGCCCGGCCGCACCAGGAGGAACACCAGGACCGCACCGACAATCACCACCTCGATGGCCACCTCGAAGTACAGTCCCTCGAACAGTCCGAAGAGTATCCAGAGTGAGTAGCCGAGGAGAGCGCCCGAAACTCTCGCGACAAGAAGGCGCCTCCCCTTCAGCACCTTCAACAGAAGCCAGGTGGAAAGGCCTACTGTCACCGCCGGAATCAGGGCATTGATTTTGGAGTACTGACCCAGCGCAGTGCCCGCGATCATTCCGAGAGCGGTCTTCCAGGTGAACTTCTGGCTCGGCTCCTTCTCGGCTTGCGTTCCGGAGACCACGGAATGCGGACCGCGCTGGCGAATCAGTTCTTCCCGCCCTTGCTCGGGCAGCTTCTCGAAACACTCGACACAGATTCCAGGGGTACGGAACCAATGCTCGGATGGAAGCCTTCTTCCGCACGCGTCGCAAAGGAGGTCGTTCACGGTCGTCGTGGCTCCCGACGGACATGCAAGCGGCCCCGGAGTGGAGCGGCGCGGCAAGCTACCGAATCGGCGAAGCCGGGCCGAGCGCGCCCAACGCGTCCGCTCGAGCGACTCGCTGGCCGGAGGGCCATTAGCGGTTCAACTCTGGATACACGCGGCACCAAGCGTAGTTGAGGTCGCCGCCGACCAGCAGCGCTTCGACCTCGATCGGCTTGCCCCGCGGATCGTCGAAAACACCGCTTTGGCGGATGCGCGGTAGCGCATGGGAATCTCATAGGCCGAGCCGTCGAATCGCTTCGCCTTGAGCGTCACGACGTCGTTGGCGACAGCGTAGGCATCCAGGGACCAGAAGGGCGGCTGCGGCTCAGGCGGCGCATGGCAGCAGGACGCACTCAGCTCGTAGTAGCGAGAGTCGGGCATGAGAACTAGAAAGCCAGTGTCGATCTCGCTGACGCCTTCGAGGCCGGGTTCGTAGCACTTCTTCCAGATGCCCTCGAAGCGCCCTGCCGCCTGCGCGCCGGCCGCAAGGATTGCGGTCCCTCCCACGACGACCAGGAGCAGGAAGCAGGCTGTGACAATCCTCATCTGTCTCCCCCGCCGGCTAACGGCTCATGAGTAGTGCGGCGAACGAACGCAGTCCGCTCGCCCGCTGCAACGAACTGTCGGCTGACGCGCCATTACAGTTGCCGAAAGTACGCAATGCCAGGAGAGAGATCGGCCAAGAGCTCGCTCGAGAGCTCTGCCTCATGGAGCAGCCCATCAGCGACAGCTCGAGAAACTGCCGCTGATTCGAGGCCGCGCTGATAGAGGCCCCAGATCTCGCGCTGCTCGGTTTGGTGGTAGGTGTGAATGGCTTCGTTGAGACCGAAGGAATCGAGCTGATTCGAACGCCACAAGGAGAAGTTGGCCTCGAGCTTCTCCAACGCTGCCCGAAGCGCCCGCTCGTGCGCGATTCGCGAGAGCCGCCTCAGCTCCCTCTTGCCCTTCGGGCTGTTCCTGAAGTTGCTCTCTTGCATCGTCGTCTAACGGATCTGGAGCTGAGCGGCGCGCCACCATTGACGACCCGCGAAGCGGACCGCGGGCGCCCAACGCGTCCGCTCGAACGACTGGCTAGACGGCGGCAAGAGATGTCTCATAGGTCCTCGGGACGAAGTCCAGTGTGCTTCGCGATTCGAGCGAGCATCTTGGGGCCGATCTCTTCGCTGTCATGAAAGGCGAAAACCGAGTCAGGCCAACCTTCGCGCCGCAGGGTTCGGTGGGAACCAGATTGTCTATGAACCTGCCAACCAAGGCGAAGAAGCGCTGCAAGGACACGGCTGGCCTTGACGGCCGGCCAACGGCTCATGCAGCCGGCACCACAAATCGGATCGGCTGGGGGCGCGCCTCGCCCTGCTCAATCTGTTCCGCGACCACCCGCAAGGCCAGGACTTCCGCCTTAGCCATTGCCTCATTCTCGGTGGCCCCATAGACGAGGACACCGGGAAGTTGAGGCACTTCAGCCAGCCAGCGTCCATCTTCCTCACGCTCGCACTCGAGGCTGAGTTCCATAGTCAGATCTCCAATCACAACGACCGATTGTACCGCCGTCTAACGGATCTGGAGCTCAGCGGCGCGCGGAGCGCGTCCGCTGGAGCGACTTGTTAGGCCGAGCGCCACTCACGAGTGGGAACGAATCGGGGCTGTCGATCGAGTCGAGGTGCAAGTCGATGTCGAGCGCTGGCCAGTACAGGTGGTGCGGTACAGGGCGCTCCAGGTTCGACAACTGGGAAATTGTTGCTTCGGCAAACCAAGGGAACTGGCGAAACGAGACGAATACCTCGCGCTCGTCGAGCAGCACCCAGAACCCGTGCTGAGAGACATTCGTGACCTCAGGAACCGAAGTGTTCAGTCCAAGCTTTTCTGATTTCATCCTCGTGCTCCTCGACCAGGCGAAGTGCTTCGCGCAACTTGCGCTCGCTGAGACCGTAGTTTCGCGCCAGTTCGATCTTCGGCTCGAGCCAGAACTTGGCCTCGCCCCCCGCGCCGAGGGCGTGAACGTGCACTCGCATCTCTTCTCGAGAGAAGAAGAAGAACCGCAGGCCCGAAGCCCTGAAGATCGTTGGGCTCACGTCAAGAGCGTAGCATCCGCAGCAAGCGTTCCCCGCGCGGCCTAACGGATCCGGAGCTGAGCGGCGCGCCACCATTGGCGACCCGCGAAGCGGACCGCTGCAGCTGAACGCGCCCGCTCGAGCGACTGGTTGGACGGCCAGTTACGATAGTTCGGTGTCATCCTTGCTCCGCTTCTGTCGGTGCCAGGACGCAGATAGGCGGCGGGCACCAAAGAGCAACCACAGACCAACGAGCGCTTCGAAGAACACCGGCAGGAACGATCTCCAGTTCGCCTCAATATAGTGAGTCCGCTCCATCTCGCGACCACCCTTCGACAAAGCCAGCAGAACGACGGCGGTTGCAGCAACATTGGGAATTGCGTAGGCAAGTAGCCAAGCGCCAACCAGCGAGAACCCGACCGCTTGCAGACCTGAGGTCGTCAAGGGACTGCCCGGTTCTCTTGGTGCGAACTCGAGAAGTCGCAAGACTGAACGTGTTGCAAAAAGCAATGTGCCACCAATGCCGAAGATGAAGACAGCGGTGAGCAACTGAGTTGTGTAGATGGCTTCGCTATTCGCGATGCCGCCATACTGCTCATCCGTCATGTTTCCAAGGGCAAGCACGTTCGGGATCATCAGGACGGCTGAAACAACCCAGTACAGTCCCAGAATCTTCAGCAGAACCCACGCGAGCTCGCGCGCGGTCAGGGGTGTCTGATACGCGGGTGTCGGTTCCATGGCCGGCTAGACAGTATGGCTTCCGACGAACCGGCGCAGTAGTGGTCTGCCCCTTGAGGGTTCGTGGATTGCGCTGGGTTTGGACACTTGGCGCAGAGCCATGATCAAGGAGGCAGACCGTGGAAAAGGCTAACACTGTCGTGAGTTTCGTGGGAATGGATGTCCACAAGGAGTCGATCGACGTGACGGTGGCCGAGGAAGGGCCCTCGGGGGAGGTCCGGCACGTGGGTAC
>JAGPDF010000091.1 GCA_018057705.1 Thermoanaerobaculia bacterium
CAGTGGACGGCGCCGCTCCTCGCCTCGCGCCGGGAGCCCGGTGTGATCTACCACGGCTCGAACGTCCTCCTGCGCTCGGCGGACGGCGGCGAGACCTGGCAGCAGGTCTCGCCCGACCTCACCCGCAACGACAAGGAGAAGCAGCAGTGGTCGGGCGGGCCGATCACCGGCGACAACACCGGGGTCGAGATCTACGACACCATCTTTTCGCTCGCCGAGTCGCCTCATGCCGAAGGCGAGCTCTGGGCCGGGACCGACGACGGGCTGGTGCACGTGACGCGCGACGGCGGAGCGAACTGGGCGAACATCACCCCCTCGGGTATGCCGGAGTGGGCGACGGTCGAGTCGATCGCCCTTTCGGGCGCCACCGCCGGCACCGCCTGGATCGCGGTCGACGCCCATCGGCTCGACGACCTGCGCCCCTACGTCTTCCGCACCCGGGACGGCGGTCTGACCTGGGATCTCGCCATCCAGGGTCTACCGCCTACGGCCTACGTCCTCGTGGTTCGCGAGGACCCGGTGGTGCCGGGCCTGCTCTACGCCGGGACGCGCTTCGGGCTCTTCCTGTCGCGCGACGGCGGCGACCGCTGGGAGGCCTTCAAACTCAACCTGCCGCCGGTCGTGGTCACCGACCTCGAGGTGAAGAACGGCGACCTGGTCGTCGCGACGAGCGGACGCTCGCTGTGGATCCTCGACGATCTCTCCGCCGTGCGTGCCTGGGGCAGCGAAGCCGCCGCTCAGCCTCTTCGTCTCTTCCCGACCCGACCGGCCGAGCGGCTCCAGCTCCAGAACGGGTGGAGCGCCGAGGCGGTGGGGGAGAACCCGCCGCGTGGAGCGATCGTCCACTACTCGCTGGCAACGAAGGCCGAGGGCGAGGTGATTCTCGAGGTCTTCGACGGCGAAGGCCGCAGGGTGCGCAGACTCTCGAGCATCCCGGAGCCGCAGATCTATCCCCAGGACGACCCGGACGAGCCGATGAAAGAGCCGGAGGCCGTGCTTCAGACGGCGGCGGGTCTCCATCGTGCCATCTGGGACCTGCGCTGGGAGGGCGCGCGGCGGCTCGAGAACGCCAAGGTCGATCTGGGAGATCCGACCGTCGGACCGCTGGCGATTCCCGGCACCTACCGTCTCCGTCTCACGGCCGGCGGTCGGACGGAAGAGACCGTTCTCAACGTCCTCGCCGACCCGCGCTCGCGGGTGAGCGCCGCCGACCTCGCGGCGCAGCTCGACTTCGCGCTCGAGCTCCGCGCCGACGTCGATCGCGTCGTGGCCGGCGTCGGCGAGTTGCGCGAGATTCAGGCGCAGACCCGCGACCTCGCGAAACGGCTGGCTGGAGACGGGCGCGCCGCGGGGCTGATCCAGGCGGCGAAACGGGCAGGCGAGATCGCGGCGGCGCTCGAGGCCCGCTTCCACAACCCGCGGGCGGAGATCGTCTACGACATTCTCGCCCAGCGCGGCGGCACGCAGCTGCATTCGAACCTGACCTTCCTCTACATCTCCGCCCTCTGGGGCGAAGGCGCGCCGACGCAGGGGATGAAGGAGGTCGCAGCGGAGCTCGAAGCGCTGCTCCTGGGGCTCGAAAGGCAACTCCTGGAGCTCAAGAGCGGCGATCTGGCCGAGCTCGAACGCCAGGCGCGCGAGCTCAATCTGCCGCGTGTGTTGCTCAGGAAATCGATCGAAGCCGAGGAGCTGGAGTAGCGGACTCCGCCGGCCGCGACCGTCTCCGCCTCAGTTGATCGGCGAGCCGGCCGTTTCGTCGGCGTCGAGCTGCGGTGCGGCCTCGGCCGTCGTTTCGAGCGCCGGCGCCGGTGCCTTAAGCGCCACGGCGCCCGCTGCCGCCGCCGGCAGACCGGCGGCGAGAGGAAGGGCCGCGGGGCCGATCGCGGCGGGTGCGGGCAGGGCTTCGGGCATCCGGGCCGGCTCGCCGGCCTCCGCGTCGGCAGGCTCCTGGCCGGTGCGGTGGAGCAGCTCCACCGCAGCAAGCCGGTAGGCGTGCGCCCCGGCGGCCTGCGGGTACCACTGGAAGATTGTCTGGCCGCTCTCCGGCGCCTCTGCAAGTCGAACGTTCACGGGGATCTCGCAGTCGAAGACCTTGTCGCCCAGCTTCTCGCGCAGCGCCGACGCCTGGGCGCGCGCCGACTTGGTGCGGTTGTCGACCATGGTGAGGAGCACGCCGAGAAAACCGCTGCTCCTGCCGTACCGCCCGGCGAGCCGTGCGGCGGCCTCGATGAGCGGCTGGATGCCGTCGAAGGCGAGAAAGTGCGGCACGGCCGGTACGATGAAATGGTCGCACGCGACGAGCGCGCTCTGCGCCAGGGTGTTGAACGACGGTGGGCAGTCGAGCAGGATCCAGTCGTAGGAGCCCGCCACGGGCGCCAGTACCTCACGCAGCTTCGTTTCGCGATTGCGCACCGGCGCGAGCTCGACGTCGGCGTGCATCAGGTCGGCGGAGGCGGTGAGGAGATCGACTCCCGGCGTCAGGGTCGAGCGGATCGCCTGGGCGGCGGGAAGCTTGCGAAAGAGGACGTCGTGGATCGAAGGCGCGAGCTCCCCGCGCGCGATGCCGAGGCTGAGCGAAGCCGAGGCCTGGGAGTCGAGATCGACGACCAGAACCCGCTTTCCCAGGCGCGCAAGAGCCCCTGCCAGGCTGACGACGCTGGTCGTCTTGCCCACTCCGCCCTTCCGACTGACGACGGCGATGATCATCGGCTGGGTGCGATCCTAGCCGATTGCATCCCCAAGCCGCGCAGGCGGCCGGCGAGCGCCCACCGGGAGGAAGAGCGGCCGTAGGCCCGCGCTCCGATCAGTGCACCAGCTTCCGGTACTTGAGCCGGTGGGGCTGGTCGGCGTCGGCGCCGAGCCGGCGCTTGCGGTCGGCTTCGTAATCCTGGTAGTTGCCTTCGAACCAGACCACCTCGGAGTCGCCCTCGAAGGCCAGAATATGGGTCGCGATGCGGTCGAGGAACCAGCGATCGTGGCTGATGACGACCGCGCAGCCGGCGAACTCCAGAAGTGCATCCTCGAGCGCGCGCAGCGTATCGACGTCGAGGTCGTTGGTCGGCTCGTCGAGCAGCAGGAGGTTGCCGCCGCTCTTCAGGATCTTGGCGAGGTGGAGCCGATTGCGCTCGCCGCCCGACAGGTCCCGCACCTTCTTCTGCTGGTCGGCGCCGCGGAAGTTGAACGCCGCGCAGTAGGCGCGCGAGTTGACCTCTTTCTTGCCGATGAGGATCAGGTCCTTGCCGCCGTCCGAGAGCTCCTCCCAGAGGGTATTGGTCCCGGAGAGGGTCTCGCGGCTCTGGTCGACGTAGGCGAGCGCCACCGTCTCGCCGATCCGCAGCTCTCCCGCGTCGGGCTTCTCCTGGCCGACGATCATCCGGAAGAGGGTCGTCTTGCCGGCGCCGTTGGGGCCGATGACGCCGACGATGCCGCCGCGAGGCAGGATGAACGAGAGCTTGTCCATCAGCACGTTGTCGCCGTAGGCCTTCGAGAGCGATTTCGCCTCGACGACGAGGTCTCCCAGCCGTGGGCCGGGGGGGATGTGAATCTCGTTGGGGTCGCGGCGCGACTCCTGCGCCTGCTCCTCGGCGAGGAGCTTCTCGTAGTCGTTGATGCGCGCCTTGCCCTTGGCGTGGCGGGCGCGCGGCGAGAGCTGGATCCACTCGAGCTCGTGCTGCAGCGTCCGGCGGCGGGTGGAGGACTCCTTCTCCTCCTGGGCGAGGCGCGCGTCCTTCTGCGCCAGCCAGGAGGAGTAGTTGCCCTCCCACGGGATGCCGGCGCCGCGGTCGAGCTCGAGGATCCAGCCGGCGACGTTGTCGAGGAAGTAGCGGTCGTGGGTGACGGCGACGACGGTCCCCTTGTACTCGGCGAGGTGACGCTCCAGCCAGGCGACCGACTCGGCGTCGAGATGGTTCGTCGGCTCGTCGAGGAGCAGCATGTCGGGCTTGCGCAGGAGGATCTGGCAGAGCGCCACGCGGCGGCGTTCGCCGCCGGAGAGCTTCGAAACGTCTGCATCCGGCGGCGGCAGCCGCAGGGCATCCATGGCGATCTCGAGCTGGCGATCGAGCTCCCAGAGATTCTCGTGGTCGATCCGGTCCTGCAGGCGCGAGAACTCGTCGGCGGTCTCGTCGGAGTAGTTCATCGACAGCTCTTCGTAGCGCGCCAGCACCGCCTTCTTCCCCGAAACCGCGTCCTCGACATGCTGGAGGACGTTCTTCGCCGGGTCGAGCTGTGGCTCCTGCTGCAGGAACCCGACGGTGTAGCCCTCGGAGAGGAAGGCCTCGCCGTCGTAGTCCTTGTCGAGGCCGGCCATGATGCGCAGGAGCGTCGACTTGCCGGCGCCGTTGTGTCCGAGGACGCCGATCTTCGCGCCGTCGTAGAAGGACAGCCAGATCCCCTTCAGGATCTCCTTGCCCTGGGGTGTCGTCTTGCGCAACTTCTTCATCGTGTAAATGATCTGCGCCATGCCGCTGAAGCCTCCCGTTCCGTGGCCTGCATTCTAGCGCGACACTTGCCGCGCCGCGGCATTCAACCGGGTTGAAACACGACTATCCTTCGCTCCGTATCGGGTTGTGGCAGCCGCGGCGCTGGCCTGCGTCGCCGTGAGAAGCGGGGGGGTGAATGAGGATGACTCGGTGGGGGCACGGCATCGCTGGGGCACTTCTGGCCGGATCGCTGCTGGCGCAGGCGACGGAGACGCCCCTGGCCCAGCTCGAGTTCGAGAAAGGCAAGGCCGGATGGGACGGCATCTCCCTCGGCATGTCGATCGTCCAGGTGGAGCGCCGGACCGGGCTCACTCTGGCGATGCAGGGCGGCGAGGGCAAGCCGTCGGATTCCGGCTGCAAGGCCTACCTGGTGGGCGTGGAGCGCGGCACGCTCCGTCTGACGCTCGGCTTTCCCTCCGCCAAGCCGGGCGCGAAGCTCCAGTCGATCTACGTCCACTTCGAGGGCTACCAGGTGACCGCGAAGAGCGCGGAACTTGTGGCGGAGCTGAAGAGCCGGATTCCCGGCGTCACCTACATGCCACAGACCGGAATCCCGCCGCATACCGAGCCCGACGATCCGGCTCCGGAGTACTACCTTCCCGGCAACATCTACGCCGCCCGGCTGGTGCCGGGCGACGGTCTCTGGCTCACCCTCGCCGACTGCCTCGACTGACCGCGATTCAGAACTTGACGCGGTAGCTCGCGGTGAAGTTCCGCCCCGGTTCCGGACGAAAGAAGGTCGCGTTCGAGAACTCGGCATAGAGCTCGTCGGTGAAATTTTCGACTCCGAAGGTCAGCGAATGCTCGTGCGACTCACGCTGGAAGAGGATCACCCCTCCGCCCAGCCCGTGGATCGTGAACGCGGGCAGTGTGTTTCCCACCGCCGGGGCCGGCTCGCCGGGCTCCAGTGTAATGTCGGCGCTGGCGTTGTGGCGCACGTTGTACTCCGCCCACCACCTTCCGCCCCGTGGCTCGTAGCGCACGAAAGCGTTCACCTTGTCGTTGTACTGGTCGTCCACCGGAACGGCGGCCTGTCCGGTGCGCTTGCCTGTGAGGTGGGTGTAGTTCCCTCCCACCGCGAAGCTGTCGCGGATGCGAAAGCCGAACGCGACCTCGATCCCTTCGTACTGCAGCTGATCCACGTTGCGCTGCTGCACGACGAACTGGGCGCCGCTCGCGATGATGTCCGCCCGGACGTCCGGGGGTAGGGCGGCGATCTCCTCCGGGGAGAGGAAATCCTGGATGATGCCGTCCTCGAGATCGGTGCGGAACCAGACCGCCTCCATCCAGGCGTCGCGGCGGCGATACTTGAAACCCAGGTCGAAGTTCTCGCCGGTCTCCGAGGTGAGGTCAGGGTTGAGAATCTGATAGCCCGAGCCTTCGGGAGTGACGCCGTTGAAAAGCCGCTCGATGATGTTCGGCGCCCGGAACGAGGTTCCCCACGAAGCGATGAGATTGAGCGATTCGGTCGCCTGATAGAGGAAGTTGATCGCGCCGACCAGGTTGTCGTCCGAGAAATCGAGGTCCGAGACGTCCCAGCCCGGTGTCGGCTGCGCACGGGTCTCGACCTTCTGCCAGCGCGCTCCGGCGACGAGCTTCAGACGATCGCCCACCGGCACTTCGTCCTGCAGGAAGAGGCCGTAGGAGCGGTTCTCGGCGTTCGGCGCGTTGGCCACGTTGTCTTCGGTCACCTGCTCGCGCGCGAACGGCGGGAAGGGGAAGCGGATCGTGGTGGTCGTCACCGAATGGTCGGTGTTCGTCGAGTCGTCCTCAAAGCCCTCCACTCCCCAGGTCAGGACCTGCTTGCCACCGACGACCTTCACGCCCTGCGCCCGGAAGCCCACCGACTGCAGGTCGGTGTAGTTCAGGGTGTCGGAGTCGACGGCGGAGTCCGGAGCACCCGGAAAGATCGGCCCGATGTTGATCGAGATGTCGTTGGCGAGCTCGCGCTCGTTGTTCTGGAAGTAGATCTGGGCGTCGAGGCTGTCGAGCAGGAAGTTGTCGAAGCCGGAGGCGGCGTAGGCGAGCGTCGTGCGGTCGAAATCCTGGTAGGGGTAGGTGATGCGGATCTGGAACTCCTCGTCGCCGCCGACCAGGGACGGATCGACGAGACCGAAGCCGGTCTGGCCGGCATGATAGCGCCGGTGCTTCACGGTCAGCGATTGCTGGTCGGTGAAGTCGAAGGTGAAGACGCCGAAGAGGCTGTCGTCCTGCACTCCGGAGTCGAGAACCGTGGCCTCTTCGTCGAGCTCGATGTCGCCGTAGCTGCCGGCTGCCGACTCGTAGTCCTCGGCGTCGCGATAGGAGGCGGAGAGCGAGAAGCGCGAGCGTCCGGACTGCCCGCGAACGCCGGCGTGACCTCGTGCAAGCTCGCCCGCCGAGCCGTATCGCAGGTCGGCATCGACGCCGAAGTTGCGGCCGCCAGGAGTGAAGGCCGGCTTGGTGACCAGGTTGAGCACGCCGCCGATGGCATCGCTGCCGTAGAGCACGGACATCGGGCCGCGCACGACCTCGACCGACGAGACGTCGTCAACGTCGACCAGCGCCGAGAGCTCGCCGAAGTCGGTCTGGCGCCGCGCGTTGTTCATGCGCAGGCCGTCCTCCATGAAGAGAATGCGCAGGCCGCGCTGGCCGCGGATCACGGGGCGGGCCTGGTTGACGCCGACGCCGTTGACGTCCACCCCGGGCTCCTCGCGCAGCAGGTCGGCGGCGTTGTTCGGCATGCGGCGCGCGATTTCGAGCTCCTGGATCACCGTGACCGGGGTCGAAACCTGAAAGACGTCGGCCTCGCGGCCGAGTGCCGTGACGGTCGTGGAGTCGAAGAACGAGCCCTCCGGCTCCGCGGCCGCCGTCTCGCCGGCGGGCGCGGCGACGGCTTTGGCTGTGGCCGCAGTGGCTTCAGAGGCTGGAGGGGCTTCGGCGGGCGGCGGTGCAGGCTCCTGCGAAAGGACTGGTAAAGGAAGAGTGACGATCGACAGGGTGATGAAGAAGGCGAAGGCAGCGAAGCGGTTGAGTCTCATGCGGCTCTCCTCGACGCGGCGCCCGGCAGCGGGCGCCGTTCGGATCGACTCCCGGAAGCGGGAGTCATGCAGTCAGATCGCCCGGATGGCGGGCGCTCACGACGTCCGGCGGCGCACGCCACCGGAACACCCGGAGGCCGTGACGCCGGAAGCACGACGGGCGTGCTCAGGAGTGCGGCGGAGGGCGGGGAGAGAAACGATCCGGCCCGGCGCCCGCCGATGAGGTGGCGGGACAGGGGTCGAGGCTGGGGAAGCGAAGCCGGCTGGCGATGAGAGCGTGCGGCAGCTCCCAGGGCCGGCGGACGCGGCTGGAGAGGCCACGGGTCGTGGCGCTCGTAGCGGAGAGTGTAAAGGTGGCGAACGGCAGCAGCAGGAGCAGCTCGCGCGAGCTCCCGGTCTGCTCGCCGGTCGGTGCCAGGCCGCTGCCGAAGCCGACATGCAGCAGGAGCACGAGCAGCCAGAAGACCAGCGCGCCGCGTCCGGAGACCAGTGAGGCGCCCTGCCGGCGGAGCGCCCAGGCCCCGGCTCCGAGCAGAAGGGCGCCGACCCACTGCAAGAGCACTTCGGGATGCGCGATGCTTGCATCGGCGAGGCGCCCGGCGAGAAGCGCGGCGTGGAATGCGGCCAGCCCGGCGATCGCCAGAGCGCTCAACCCACCGAGGACCCAGCGCCGCCGCTCTACCTTGTTCGAGCCTTTTCCTGGGCTCGGGATAGCGAGATCGAAAGTCGACCGAAGGGCGTGGGGAAGCGACACGCGAGGGATGCTAGCAGAGCGGATTTCTCGCCCGCCCACCCTCGCGGGCGGTAGGATGGCGCCTTCGATGCGTTCCCCTGAAGTTGCCGAAGCGATCCCGAAACTGGTGGAGAGGGGCCTGCTCGCGCCCGCCACCGCCGCGCCGCTGCTGCGCTCGGCGCGCGGCGAGCTGCTCTCGATCCGCGGCGAGCTGCGCGCTCTGCTCTACGTCGGAGTGCTGGCACTGGCCGCCGGAGTGTCGCTCCTCGTCAAGGAGAATCTGGAGCGCATCGGTCCACTCGCGATCGCCGTTGCGATCGGCCTGGCCGCCGTTGCCTGTCTCGGCTGGACGCTCGCCCACGCCCTGCCTTTCCGCTGGCAGCGCGCCGAGTCGACCGACTGGACGTTCGACTTCCTGCTGCTCCTCGGCATCCTCCTGCTCGGCGCCGATCTCGCCTACATCGAGGCCAAGTTCACTCCGCTCGGCGATGCCTGGAGCTACCACCTGCTGGTCATGACCCTGGTGACCGGCGTTTTCGCCGTGCGTTGCGATTCGCGCCTCCTCTGGTCGCTCGCGCTCTCGACCTTCGCCGCCTGGCGCGGTGTCGCGGCGAGCTCGGTGGCGCAAGGGCTGTTCGAGCTCCGGGGCCGGCCGGAGTCCGCCCTGCGACTCGAGTTGCTTCTCTGCGGCCTGGCGTTCGTAGCGCTCGGTTTCGCGATGCGGCACTTCGACCGCAAGCGGCATTTCGAACCCCTCACGACCTTTCTGGGCTCTCTCGCGCTGCTCTCGGGCCTCGGACTGTTCGCGCTCGACCCGCAGGAGAACTGGTTCCTCTGGGCGATCGTCTTCGTCGCCTCCGCGGCCGGGCTGGCCGGCCTGGCACTGCGGGCGCGGCGTTTCGGACTGTTCGCACTCGGAGCGCTGGGCGTCTACGCCGGCATTTCGCGACTCGCGTTCGAGCTGATCTTCGAGGCCGGTTGCGGCTGTTTCTGGTTCGCCGGCAGCTCGCTGGGCATGGTCGCGCTGCTCTGGATCGTGCAGCGGCGCTTCCGGGTGGAGGCGGCATGAGACCCGAGATCGCCGCGGCCGACCGCAACTTCCTCGTCCGCCGGGCCGCCAGCGCCTGGCGCAAGGCCGGCGAGATCGATGCCGCGACCGAGACCGCCATCGCTGCGCTCTACGCCGACGACCGCGTTCGCACGTCGACGATCTTCCGCGTTCTGTTCTTCATCTTCACCTGGTTCGGATTCTCGGCCGCCTACGGCTTCGGGCTGGCCTTCCTCTCGGCTTTCGGCGTCAATTGGGACGATTCCGTGATCTTCGCTGGCGTGAACATGCTCACCGGCGCAGCGATGCTCGCCGCGGTCGAGGTGCTCACCGGGACGATGAAGCTGCGACGCTTCGGCATCGAAGAGGCGTGCGCCTGGATCGGGCTGAGCTACTTCGTGGGCGGCGCGATGTGGGGACTAAGCCAAGGACTCGCGCCTGGATTCGCGCTCCTCTGCATCGCGAGTGCCTGGGCGACGGCCTTTGTCGCAACAGGGATCGCCTGGCGTTGGGCGACACCAGGCATGGGGGCCGTGGCTGCATCTTCGATCTTCGTCGGACTGTCTCAGGGGCCCTGGAACCACCTGCTCTGGCTTCTGGTCGGCGGTTTCGTCATCTGGCCGCTCGGAGTCTTGGCGACCGCATCGCACATCTCGCCCGAGCACCGGAAGCGCTTCGGCGAGGCCTTCATTGTCTTCGGAGTGGCGTTCTATCTCGCGGTTCACGACATGGTCATCGAGGATCGATTCTTCACCTTCATTCGTTTCCTCGAGAGCGGCGCCTACTGGTCGGGAGGCGGGACGCCGGAGCCCGCGAGCCGTCTGGCGGTCGTCGCGAGCTTGGCGGCGATGGCCGTTGTGCCCCTGGTGCTGTTGTTGCTGGGAGCTCGCAACCGGTTCCGACCGGCGATCGTCCTCGGGCTGCTCCTCGCGCTTGCGACCGCTGTGAGCTTCGCCGTGCGCTGGGAGCCGCGCCCGCTCTGGCTGGTTTTGCTGCTCGTCGGTGCTTCGCTGGCTGCACTGGCAATGGCAGCGCGAAAGCTCTCTTCCCGGCGCCCGGGCGCAGAGTGGCGGGGACTGACAGCGCTCTCCCTCGCGGAAGACCGGGAGAGTCTGCAGACACTCGAACTGGTGGCGATCCTGGCGGCGTTCACCCCGGCCGCGCGAGTGGTTCCAGCGCCAGGCGCCGAAGGGAATGCGCTCGCTGGGGGCAGCCCGGAAGGGGAGAGCTTCGCCGGGGGCGGCGGAGACTTCGGTGGCGGCGGAGCGTCGGCGAAGTTCTGACGGGCGGACTCGCCCGCTCAGTCGCCGGGGGTGACGTTCTTCATCGGGGGCTTGTCGGCCGCCCGGGGAGCCGCTGGATTCGCCGCGGACGGGCGGGGAACGACCGCGCGCTCGCGCCACATGCCGAAGAGCGCGGCGCCCAGACCGAGCAGGATCTCGTCGATGAACGGCACGAAGTCCGGGATGACGAGGTCGAAGACAAAGAGCGCCACGAAGAAGGCGAAGGCCTGCGGAAACTTCAGCCGCGAGATCGTCTTCTCGATGAACGGTGCCGCCGGACCCGGAGCCATGGCGACAGTCTAGCGCCGGAGGCTGCCGGTTTGCGACCCGTGCGGGGCCCTGCCAGACTTTGCGTCAGACTCCGGCAGGAAAAGAGGGCGGTCATGAAGATCGGTTTCCGAGGCTGGCTCGTGGTGACGGTGATGACGGCGCTCGTCGCTTCTCCAGGCGGCGCCGCGGAACGACCGGCGTCGGCGAAGCTGCCGCCGGCGAAAGAGACCTGGCTGCTCTGCGAGTCGCCGAGTTTCACCGTCATCGGCAACGTCCAGGCGAAGAAGCTCGCCGAGATCGCCGAGACGCTCGAGCGGTTTCGCGCGACACTCCTCCAGCTCAAGGCCACGGCCAGTCCGGTGTCACCGGTCCCGACCCTGTTCGTCGCCTTCACCAACGACCGTTCCTTCGATCCCTACAAGGTCAGCCCCGACCCGCCGGATGTGAAGTGGGTCGGAGCTTTCCAGACCTCCCAGTTCGGGGACTACTTCGCTGTGAACGCCTATCCCGAACAGGGAAACGGCATGGCGGTGGTGCTCGAGGGCTACGCCGCGCACTTCATCCGCTCGAACTATCCTTCGACGCCTCTCTGGTTGAGCGAAGGCCTTAGCGAGCTCTACGGTACCTTCCGGATCGAAGACGGCGTCGCCGACATCGGGCGCCCTTCGGCCGAGAATCTCAAGCTGCTGCGCAGCGCGCCGCTCCTGCCGCTGCGCGAGATCCTCGGCATGACCCCGGAGAGTCCGGGATACGCGGTGGAGAAGCGGTCGATCTTCGAGGCGCAGTCCTGGGCGCTCGTCCACCACCTGCTCTACGGCACTCCCGACGGGCACCCGCGCACCGCCGACTTCCTGCGCCGGCTCGATGCCGGCGAGGAGCAGGGGGCCGCTTTTCTCGGCGCCTTCGGCGTCGAGGTCGACAAGTTCGAGGGCCGAGTACGGCTCTACGCTGCGCAGCCGGCGTTCGACTATCAGCGTGTCACCATCGCCGGATTGCCGCCGAGTTCTGTCGGGGCGGCGCGCGCGCTGCCGCGCCCCGAGGCCCTGACGCTTCTCGCCGGACTGCCGGCGAGCATGCGGCATCTCGCGTTTGCCCAGGCTCATCTCGATGCCGCGGTCGCCGAGCAGCCGGGAAACGGCGATGCCTGGGCGCTCGCGGGCTGGATCGCCGAGCTCCGGAACGACCCGGCGGCCGCCGCGTCGAGCTATCGCCGCGCGCTCGCGAGCGAGCTCCGGCGCGCGACCTCTTGGGTTCACATCGGCAACTGGCAACTCGCCGAAGGGAGTGCCGCCGGAGATCGCAAGGCGGCCGCCGGCCCGGCGCGACACTCGGCGGAACAGGCGTTGGCACTGGCACCGGAGTTCGGGGAGGCCGCCGCGCTCCGGGGTCGCGCCGCGCTGGCGCAGGGGGAGTACATGGTGGCAGTCGCCGCCCTGGCCGAGGCGCAACTGCGCCTCCCGGAGCGATCCGACATCGTCTACAACCGGGTTCTCGCGCACCTCGGAGCCGGTCAATTGGTGCAGGCGCGCGCCCTGGTGGAGGGCCGCCTGCGGCGCCTTGCCGAGCCGGCGCTCCTGGCGCAGGCTCGCGAGTCGGTGGCGCGGGCCGAGGCTGCTCGCGCGATCGATGCCGCGATCGAGGCTGCGAACCGCGCGGCTGCGGCGGGTGATCTGGACGGTGCCATCGCCGCGTTCGTCGAGGCCCAGCCGATGGTGGCGACTCCCGAGGGAAAGGAGTTTCTCGCCCGCCAGATCGCGACGTTGGAGGAATCGAGGCGCGACAGATCGGAGGCCGAGGGTTTCAACGCCGCCGTAGCGCAAGTGAACGCCGGCAGGCTGGAGGAGGCGCGGGAGGCTCTCACGCGGCTGCTCGCCGACTGTCGCCAGGAACAACTGTGCGCCCGCGCCCGCGAGTTGCAGGTGGAGCTCGAACAGCGCATCCAGGGACGCAAGTGAAACGAGTGATCGAAGCGACGGCGGACGGCGAGGTACGCGCGCGGCTGCCGGTGGCGGGCGTGGACGGCGAGCCGTCGCACCTCGCGGTGCGGCTGGCCCGGCCGGTCCGGCAAGCTGGCGAGCGCCCCGCGCGTTTCGCCTATCTCTACCTGCACGGTTTCGGCTCGGCGCAGAGCGGCGAGAAGGCCGACTTCTTCCGCGAGCGCGCGCTGGCGGACGGAATCCCGTTCTGTTCGTTCGACTTTCAGGGTCACGGCGAGTCGGGCGGCACCATGCGCGATCTCACGTTCAGCAGGAATCTCGAGGACCTGGGCGCCGTGCACGACTTTCTCGCCAGCCAGGGGTTGGGCGCGGTGGTCTTGATCGGTTCGTCGATGGGTGGCGCCACGGCGCTCTGGCATGCGGCGCGCCGGCCGGCGCAGGTGCTCGCCAGCCTGTTGATCGCTCCGGCGGTCGGAATGGGGCGCGGCCTCGAACGCTGGGCCGGGGCGGAGGGGCTCGCGCGCTGGCGGCGGGAGGGCTCGATCCGCTATTCGAACGCCCTGGTCGAGTCCGACCTCGGTTGGGGTCTGATCACCGATCTGCGGCGCTACGATCTCGAGGTGCTGCAGGCCTCCTACCGCACGCCGACGCTCGTGCTGCAGGGGAAGCTCGACGACACGGTGGACTATCGCGATGTGACCCGTTTCGTCGCCCGTTCGCCGGGAGGCAACTTCCGCCTGCGCCTCTTCGAAGACGGCGACCACCGGCTGACCGGAAGAAAGGAAGAGCTCTGGAGCGAGATGCGCGACTTTCTCGTCCAGAGCCGGCTCCTGCCGCCGGCCGCGTCCGCGGCCGGCGTTCCTGCCTCCTAGCTCCGCGACCCCAATCTCAATGGCGCAGCTCGCCGGCGGGTCCCGGCGTTGCCGGGGCGACCGTCGTCACCGTGGTGACGGCGCCCGGCCCGGTGACGTCGTCCTGGAAATGCAGCCGCCCTTCGCGGAGGCTGGCGCCGCGCAGCGCGATCGCCAGCACCTCGCCCAGCTCCTCGACCGGATGGACCCGGATTCGGTCACGCACCTCGGTCGGGAGGTCCTCGAGATCGGCCTCGTTGTCCTTCGGCAGCAGGATCTCGGTGATCCCTGCCCGCACCGCCCCGAGGATCTTCTCCTTGAGGCCGCCGATAGGCAGCACGCGCCCGGAGAGGGTGATCTCGCCCGTCATCGCCAGGTCGTGGCGAACCGCGCGGCCGGAGAGAACCGACACCACGGCGGAGGCCATGGTGACACCCGCGGACGGCCCGTCCTTCGGGATGGCGCCGGCCGGCACGTGGATGTGGAGGTCGCGCTCGAACGCCCCCTCCTCGATGCCGAGCTTCCCGGCGTGGGCCCGGGCGTAGCTCCAGGCGGCGCGCGCCGACTCCTTCATCACATCTCCCAACTGCCCGGTGAGGACGAGGTCACCCTTGCCCTTCATGGTCTGCGCCTCGACGAAGAGGATGTCGCCGCCCATCGGGGTGTAGAACATGCCGGTGGCCACGCCGACCTGATCCAGGCGTGAGGCGCGCTCGGGGTGGACGCGCGGGCGGCCCAGGAGGTCGCGGACCTCGGTTGTTCCGACCTCGATCGCCGCGAACTCGCGGGCGGCGACCTTGCGCGCCACCTTGCGCGACATCTTGCCGAGCTCGCGCTCGAGCTGGCGCACTCCGGCTTCGTGGGTGTAGTTCGAGATCAGCTCGGCGAGCGCTGCGTCCGAAATGGTGAGCTGACCGACGGCAAGACCGTTCTCCTCGAGCTGGCGCGGCAGGAGGTAGCGCCGCGCGATCTCGGCCTTCTCGGACTCGGTATAGCCGGAGAACTCCACCATCTCCATGCGGTCGAGAAGCGGCCCCGGAATGTTCTGCGGGTAGTTCGCGGTGCAGATGAAGAGCACCTCGGAGAGGTCGAACGGCACGCCGAGGTAGTGGTCGGTGAAGCTGTCGTTCTGCGCCGGATCGAGCACCTCGAGGAGCGCCGAGGCGGGGTCTCCCTGATAGGAGACGCCCAGCTTGTCGATCTCGTCGAGCAGGAAGACCGGGTTCTTGGTGCCGGCCTGCTTCATCCCCTGGAGGATGCGGCCAGGCATGGCGCCGACATAGGTGCGGCGATGGCCTCGGATGTCGGCTTCGTCGCGCGCGCCGCCGAGCGAGATGCGCACGTACTCGCGTCCCATGGAGCGGGCGATCGACTGGGCGACCGATGTCTTGCCGACGCCGGGAGGGCCCACGAAGAGGACGATCGGACCCTTGGACTGCTTCTCCTTGTCTTTCCCCTTCTTCTTCGCCTTGTCACGCTTCGAGTCCGCACCGTCGGTGCCGGACTGCTTCGGTTCCTCTGAAGCGTCGTCGCGTGCGCGAGCGGGCTCCTGCGCTCCTCGGTCGTTCGTGGGGCCCTCTCCTCCCATCTCACTCCCTGCGGTGCTCTGAGCCCGCTCGCTGCCACCATCCGTGTCGGCTGCGGCAGAAGGCTCCATTGAGTCACTGGG
>JAGPDF010000092.1 GCA_018057705.1 Thermoanaerobaculia bacterium
GGCGACGAGCAGATCTTCGAGCATCCGGAGGCGCTCGCCGCCGTCAGCCAGGGCATCACGACGTTCGTCGGCGGGCAGGACGGCGACTCGATCCTGCCGCTCGGCGATCTCTTCTCCCGGCTCGAGCGCGCGCCGGCGGCGGTGAACATCGCCTCCTATGCGGGGCACGGAGCGCTGCGCTCGCGCGTGCTCGGCGACGATTTCCGGCGGACCGCGACCGCGGCCGAGATCGCGGCGATGCGCGAGCTCCTCGGCGCCGAGATGGCGGCAGGTGCCCTGGGACTCTCGACCGGACTCGAGTACGACCCGGGGATCTATTCGGCGCCCGCCGAGATCGTCGAGCTCGCCAAGGTCGCGGCGGCCTTCGGCGGGCGCTACATCAGCCATGTGCGCAGTGAGGACCGCGACTTCTGGGCGGCGATCGACGAGATCGTGGCGATCGGCCGCGAGGCCGGGATCCCGGTGCAGATCTCGCACGTGAAGCTCGCCATGCGCTCGCTCTGGGGGGAGGCGCCGCGCCTCCTCGCGCTCCTCGACGAGGCGCGCCGGAGCGGTGTCGACGTGACCGCCGACATCTATCCCTATCTCTATTGGCACGCGGGGCTGACCGTGCTCTTTCCGGCGCGCAACTTCGAGAGTCTCGAGGCGGCCGAGTTCGCGCTGCGCGAGGTCGCCCCCCCGGAGGGCCTGATCGTGGCGCGCTACCTGCCGGTGCCCTCCTACGCCGGGAAGACCCTCTCGGCGATCGCCCAGGAGCGCGGCGAGGCGCCGGCGCGGACGCTCATCGAGCTCATCCGCATGGCCGAGGCGTTGAAGGCGCAGGGCAGCGAAGGAGTCGAGAACATCATCGCCACCAGCATGGTGGAGGGCGACCTCGAGCAGCTGCTCGCCTGGCCCCAGACCAATCTCTGCACCGACGGCCAGCTCGACGGCCGGCATCCCAGGGGTTACGGCTCGTATCCGCGCGTGCTGGGCCGCTACGTGCGCGAGCGCAAGGCGCTCACACTCGAGCAGGCGGTCCGCAAAGCGACGGCGCTCGCCGCGGACCATGTAGGACTCCCCGACCGCGGACGGCTCGTCCCCGGGGCCTACGCCGATCTGGTGCTCTTCGACCCGGCGACCGTGGCCGACCGCGCGACGACCGACGAGCCGCACGCCGTCGCGACCGGCATCGAGCGCGTCTGGGTGAACGGCACGGCGGTTTTCGAGAACGGCAAGACGACCGGCGCTCGTCCCGGGCGCGCGCTGCGGCGAACGGCGGCGCCGGCTGCCGGCGCGGCCGTCCGGGGTGCCGAGCCATGACCGGGACCGCCCTCGTCCTCACTGCCGGCATTCTCGCCGAGAGCAACGCCAAGACTGCGCATGGGTTGCTGCGCGGTCCGTCCCGTTTCCGTCTCCTCGGCGTGGTGGACGACCGCCACGCCGGGCGGGACGCCGGCTGCGTGGTGGACGGGCGGAGGCGAGCGATCCCCTGCTTCGCGACGCTCGTCGAAGCGCTCGCGGCGCTTCCGGAACCTCCGGACTGGCTGATCGTCGGGGTCGCCTTCCACGGCGGCCGGATGCCGGAGACGATGCGAGCGACCGTTCTCGAAGGGGTCCGGCGCGGCATCGGCGCGGTGAACGGGCTGCACCAGCTGCTCGCCGACGACCCGGAGATCGCTGCCGCTGCCGCGATCTCCGGCGCCCGGCTGCACGACATCCGCCGGACGCCGAAGTTCGCCGAGCTCCGTTTCTGGACCGGCGAGGCGCTCGAGCTCGAGGTGCCGCGGGTGGCGGTTCTCGGGACCGATTGTGCGCTCGGCAAGCGCACCACGGCGACCTTCCTGCTCGAAGGCCTCCGCCAGCGCGGGCTCACGACGGAGCTCGTCACCACCGGGCAGACCGGCTGGCTGCAAGGGCACCGCTTCGGTTTCATTCTCGATGCGACGCCGAACGACTTCGTCACCGGCGAGCTCGAGCGCGCGGTCGTCGCGTGCGCGCGCGAAGCGACTCCCGAGCTGATCCTGCTCGAGGGCCAGTCGGCGTTGCGCAATCCGAGCGGACCCTGCGGCGCCGAGTTGCTGCTCGCGGGCGGTGCGACGGGCGTCGTCCTGCAGCATGCCCCGGGGCGCGAGTTCTTCGACGGCTGCGAAGCGCTCGGCATCCGCATCCCGCCGGTGGAAGACGAGGTCGAGCTCATCGAGCGCTACGGCGTCCGCGTCCTCGGGCTGGCCTTGAACGGCGAGAATCTCGATGCCGCGACGCTCGCCGGGCATGCCGGGCGTCTCCATCGCAGCCTCGGGATTCCGGTGGCGATGCCGCTCGTCGACCGCTGCGAACCGCTGCTCGAGGCCCTGACCCGGTTTGCGCGTTCGCCCGCACGGGAGGCGGCTCGATCGCCCACTCCACCGCCCACTCCGGAGACCGCATGAGAATCGAAGCTGTCGAGGTCTGGCGCGAGTATCTGCCGCTAACCAAGCCCTACACCATTTCGCGCGAGACCATTGCGGCGGTCGAGCTGTTCTTCGTCCGCATCCACGCGCAGGGACTCTGCGGCGCCGGCTCGGCCTCGCCGGCGGTCGAGGTGACGGGCGAGTCGCCGGAGAGCTGCCGTGCGGCGCTCGACAGCGCGGCGCATCGGCTCGTCGGCGAGGACGCGCTCGCGGTGGGCCGCCTCGCCCGCTCTCTCGAGCGCGAGCTCCCGGCCGCTCCGGCGGCGCGCGCCGCCTGCGACATGGCGCTCTGGGACCTCCTCGGAAAGCACCTGGGTCTCGCCGTGGTCGATCTCCTCGGCCGCGTCCACGAGGCACTGCCGACCTCGGTGACGATCGGCATCCTGCCGGCGGAGGAGGCGGTCTCGGCGGCGCGAGAGTCTGTCGCTCAGGGCTTCCACGCGCTCAAGGTGAAGCTGGGGAGGAATGTCGACGAGGACACCGACCGGCTGCGGCGGATCCGCGAAGCGGTCGGTCCGGGGGTCGCCTTGCGCACCGATCCGAACGCCGGCTATGACGCGCGCTCGCTGCGCCGCTACCTCGACGGTACGCGCGACCTCGGGCTCGAGTTCTGCGAGCAGCCGGTGGCGCGTGGCGGCGAGGCGGCGTTCACGGGCCTCGACGCCGCCACCCGGGCGCGGCTCGCCGCCGACGAGAGCGTGCACGATTTGGCCGATGCTGGGCGCCTCCTCGCCGAGCCGCGACCCTACGGCATCTTCAATCTGAAACTGATGAAGTGCGGCGGCATTTCGCCGGCGCAGCGCATCGCCCATCTCGCCGAGGCGACGGGGACCGGGCTGATGTGGGGTTGCAACGACGAGAGCCGGATCTCGATCGCGGCGGCGCTCCACGTGGCGCTCGCCTCGCCGGCGACGCGCTACCTCGATCTCGACGGCAGCTTCGACCTGGCGCGCGACCTCGCCGCCGGCGGTTTCGTGCTCGACGAGGGGATGCTGCGCACGGCTCCGGGCCCGGGGCTCGGGGTCACCTGGGAGGAGAAGGCCGGCATGGGCAAGGCGGTCGTCGGAGTGGAAGCGGGTTAGCCGCAGCGCATAGACTCGGGGCGCGATGAAGCCACTCAGCTCCTCCCAAAGGAAGCGCCTCCGCGGCCTGGCGCACGACCTCAATCCGCTCGTCCACCTGGGCAAGGCCGGCCTGACCGACGCTGCCCTGGCACAGATCGACAAGGAGCTCGCCGACCACGAGCTCATCAAGGTGCGCTTTCTGGAGAGCGGCGGCGCCGGGGGAAAGGCGGAGAGGGACTCCCGGATCGACGAGATCCAGAACCGCTTGGGCTGCGGCGCGGCCGGCCGGGTCGGCCACGTCGCCATCCTCTACCGCCCACACGCCGACCCCGGCAAGCGCAAGGTCGATCCCGGCAAGTAGGCCCCCCCTTCCCCGGGGAGGCCAGGCGAAGGCTCGCGGGGCGTCCGCCCCGCCGATTGGATAGAGTCTCGCGACCCGGGAATCATCGCCCGGGCGAAATTGTTCGTAGATAGGACAGGGAGGTTCCATCCACATGATGTTCGACCCGATGTACCTGCTCTTCCTTGCCCCCGGTCTCGCGCTCTCCCTCTGGGCGAGCTTCAAGACCAAGTCGGCGTTCAACAAGTACTCCAAGGTGCGCGTCGCGACCGGTCTCACCGGCGCGCAGGCGGCGCAGCGCATGCTCACCGCCGCCGGGATCAGCGACGTCAAGATCGTTCCGCATCAGGGGACGCTGTCGGACCACTACAATCCGATCACCAAGACGCTGGCGCTCTCCGAGCCGGTGTATGGCATCGCCTCGATCGCCGCGGTCGGTGTCGCCTGTCACGAGGCGGGGCACGCCATTCAGCACGCCCGCGCCTACAAGCCCCTCTGGCTGCGCTCGATGCTGGTGCCGACGGCGAACATCGGCTCCTCGGTCGGCTACCTGGTGATGACCTTCGGCCTGATGCTCGGCTCGATGCAGTTCTTCACCATCGGCGTGGCGCTGTTCTCGATGGTCATCCTCTTCCAGCTCGTGACCCTGCCGGTCGAGTTCGATGCCTCGAACCGCGCCAAGAGGCTCTGCGTGGAGAACGGCATCGTGATGGCGCAGGAGCGCGAGGGCATCGACCGCGTGCTGAACGCCGCTGCCCTGACCTATGTCGCCGCGGCGATCTCGAGCCTGCTGACGCTGCTCTACTTCCTCTTCCGCTCCGGTCTGCTCGGCGGCCGCAGCCGGGACTGACGAAACATCCGGTAGCGCCGGGAGCGGGAGGCCCGGACCACTGCGGTAAGCTGCGCGCACTTCGGAGGACTCGAGTGCGCGCATTTTCCTGGATCTCGATTCTGGCGAGCGCAGTCCTCGCCTGCGCCGCCCCAGCGGCTGCCACAGCGGCCCCCACTTCCGATACCGCGCCACGTCCGATCTCGGGCGCCGAGCGCTCCGCGGTGGAGCTCGCCGCCGATTTCGCGCTGCGCGGTTCCGAAGCGGTCTGGGAGCGGCTCGATCCGGAGGCTCCGTTGCGCGCCCTCGGCCACGACGCCGCCGTGCTCGAGATCTCCGCGCGCCTGGGCACCCGCGCCGGCGCGATCTGGACGCTGCAGACGCCGCCGGCCTCCTATGGCAGCCGGGTCGCCCTCTTCCACCTGACCTTTCCTTCCGGGGCGGAAGATCTCCTGCGTCTCGAGTTCGCCGGCCCCGCCGGCGGCAAGATTCGCCAACTCTGGACTCTGGTCGATCGCCCCCAGGCGAAGCCCGGCCGCGTCGCGACGGCTCGGCAGGCTCCCACCGCTCCTTCCGTGCTGCCGGAGAGAGCTTCCGCAGCCTTGTCCGACGCCGCGAGGGATGGGTTCGCCGTCTGGACGGCACTCCTGGTCGTTCTGGCCTGGGCGCAGAGGCCGGCGCGACGGTGGTTGCGGTTCGCGTTGGGGACACTGCTGCTCGCTGCCTGTTCGACGCCGGCAAACGACCCGCGCTCCGGAGACGAGGCGCTTCTGGAGCCGCGTCTCGGGGAGCTGGTTCCGCTGCGTCTGGCGCTGACCGCCGGCGAGGACCCGGTGCGCCGGACCCCCGGCGCCGCGGTCCAAGGTGCGGCCGCCCGGAGCTCCGCACCCTCCGCGGCGGCGCGGATCGAGGAGCTCTGGGCCGCCGAGGCGGCGCTCGTCCAGGGAGACCTGGCGCGAGTGGAGGCCCTGCTCGGTGCGTCGCGCCCATCGACCGACCCGCCGCTCGCGTCGCTTCTGCAGGCCCGTGTCGCCGTTTCGCGCTTTCGTGTCGCTGCGCTGGCCGAGTACGACGCCGTCGCGCGGGCGGGCTTCGCGGCCGACCTGTTGAAGCTCGAACAGGTCGCCGTCGCGTCGATTCTCGAGGAGTTTCCCACCGACACGGCCGCTGTCGCCCTCGAGTCGGGGACGCGCAACGCCGAGCTCTGGTACCTCGCGGCCGCCGAAGCGGTCTCCCGGGATCAGTTCGACCTGGCCGAAGCCCGCATGCGCACGGCCTGGAGTCTGCGTCCGCTGCCGCGGGACGAGATCTTCGCCGAGCCGGACTTGGCGGCGCTGGTGGCGCGGCCCGCGCTGTTTCCGCTGTTCGAGCTGGGCTCGGCGAGCGAACCCCGGGTGCGCGCTGCCGGTGTGCGTCAGGCAGTCCCGCTGCCGGCGGCGGCGGAGGGCCGGCTCTGCGGCAGTCACTACTCGATCCGCCTCGCCGGGTTGGAGATCGAGCTCCCGGGCGGTGCGGCGCTCGCTGCCGACGAAACTCCGGTGCAGGACGCCGCAAGCTTGCGCGGCGAAGTCGAACGGCGCGCGCTCGCCACGCTCTCCCCGCTCTCGCCCGGCGCACCCGGCGCGGTCTCGGCCTCGCCGGCGCGCGCCCGTCTGGCGGAGATCGCCGCGCGGGCGCTGGCGCGCGAGGGCCGCTGGAGCGAGCTGATCGCGCTCACCGGCGGCGAGACGCCGCGAGCGGGAGGGGAGACCACCCGGAGGCTGGTCCGCATGCGGGCTCTGGCCTTGCGCCAGACCGGGCGCAGCGAAGAGGCCACGGCCGAGCTCGTCCGCCTCGCTCAGGCCGAGCTCGCCAGGCGCCGTCCGTTCCCCGGAGCGCTCTACGATCTCGCCGAGCTGGTCGCGGCCGATGGCGACTACGACACCGCCATCCGGCTCGTGAAGAAGGCCGACGCCCAGATTCGACGCCCGTTCGGCGAGAACAGGATCCGCCAGTTCAGCCTCAGTCTCGAGCTCGAGAAGGACGCCGAGGAGCTGCGCTCGCCGCACTTCCTGGTGCGCTTTCCCGAAGGTGGCGGCGGGCGCTACGGGCGACAGATCGCCACCGTGCTCGAGGAGGAGCGCACCCGGGTGATGCAGTGGATTCCCCAACCCGGGGGGGAGCCGGTCATCGTCGAGCTGCTGCTGCTCGAGAGTTTTCTCGACGCCTACGGCGGCGAAGTGCCGGTGCTCGGACTCTTCGACGGCCGGGTGCGGATGCCGCTCGCCGACATCCGGAGCCTCGCGCCCGAATGGATCGGTCTGGTCTCGCACGAGCTCACGCACGCCCTCTTGACGAGCGCAACCCACGGGCGCGCGCCCCACTGGTTGCAGGAGGGGTTGGCGCAGCACGCCGAGATGGGGCGGCTCCTGGTCAACCCGATGCCCGAGCTCGAGAAGAGCGGGCGGACCCTCTCCTTCCCGGCGCTCGAACCGATCCTCCGCGGCTTCGCCGAGCCGCAGCTCGTGGAGCTCGCCTACTCGGAATCGGCCTGGGTGGTGGCGTTCATCGAATCGCGAGGGGGCCGGGAGACGCTGCGCCGGCTGGTGGCGGCGTACGCCGGCGGCGCCTCCACCGAGAGCGCGATCCAGGCGGTACTCGGGATGGACCTGCCCTCGTTCGACCGCGCTTTCCGCGATTGGGCCGTCCGCCGGGCGCCCGCGAAACGTCTGACTCCGGCGCGGCGCTTCGATCGCGAGCTCGAGCGGCCGTTCGCGGCGGAGACCGTGGAGGCCGAGGCCGGGAGGCGGGCGGTGGACGGAGTGCGGGTCAGCTCAACCGGGAGCGCGGGCGCGCCCGGGGCGAGCCAGCGCGCGGCCATGGCGGCCTGGCACGAGCGCTACCGCGCCGCGACGGCCGAGGCGAAGGGTGTCTACTCGCGCGTCGACAGGATCTACCGCTCGGGGCTCGGGGCCCCTGCGCCGGCGGACTGCGCCGCCCTGCGCAGGAGCTCCGCGGCCCTGGTGAGCGGCCGCAGCGACGCCCTGGGGGCGCCGGAGTTGCGTCTGGCGAAAGACCTTCAAGCCGCTTTCGAGGCGCTCGTGCTGTTTGGCGAGACCTGCGAGCAGGGCCGCACGCTCGAGGCGATCCAGCACTACCAGGAAGCGTCGCAGGCGTTCGCCAGGGCGGCGACCCAGTTGCGCCCGTTCGCCCTCGAACCCTGAGGCCGGTGCGACCGGAGGGGGCGTGTCGGACGGCTAGCGCCCGGATGCTAGAGTGCGCCCGATTCCGGGGGGAAATCCGATTCACTTGCGGGTCCGATACCCGGACGCCGCGGCATTCTCCAGGATGAGGGCGTCATGAAGACGAGAGTGCAGGGTGTGCGGCGGAGTCTCGTCGGAGGATCGCTCTGGAGCCTGCTCTTCCTTCTGCCGGCGATCGCGCCGGCCGACTGGCTGGTGCTCCAGACCGGCGAGCGCATCGAAACGAAAGGTGCCTGGACGGTCAAGGGGAAGCAGGTTGTCTACACGACGCCCGAGAAGCTCCTGCGCTCGCTCCGGCTCTCCGAAGTGAACCTCGAGGCGAGCACCCAGGCGAGCGCCGTGGAGCCCGCGAGCAAGAAGAAGCTGTACGTCGATATGGGCGAGGCGCCCGACGTCGCGAACGTGAAACCGCCGGCCGAGTTCAACATCCTCAACGCCTGGATCGCCAATCCGAATGCTCCGCGGGTGAGCGGCTCGGTGTCGTCGCCAACGCTGCGCGCCTCCGAGACCGATCTGACGCGGGAAGGCATGCGGATTCTCCAGGATCCCGGGGCGGTTCAGGACGAGTTGATGCAGGAGGCGGAGCAGATCGACGCGCAGTATGCCCGCTGCGTCGAAGTCAACTCCAAGCTCGGCCAGTCCGGCCAGTGCAGCGAGGACTATTCACGCAGCAAGACGGCGCTCACCGAGCGCGTGCGGGAGATCTACGCCGCCGTCAACACCGTGCGCCGGCAGCAGCAGACGGAGGCGCAGATGCTGGCGGAAGACGCCGCCGAGACGCGACGGATCGACCAGGAACGCGCCGCGGAAGAGGCGGAGGCGAAGCGGCTGGAGGAGGAGGCGGCCAGGAAACACGAGTCGCCGCCCCGCTGACCTTCCCGGCTCCGGACCGGTGCATCGCGGACCCCTGCGCGGTTAGACTCCGCGGGATTCGAAAAGGGGAGAAGGATGACCAAGGTCATGGAGCTGTTCCATCGTCCGCAGGAGCCGCTGCCGCCCGAGGCGGACCTGCCGATCCGGCTGACACGCAAGGCGCCGCGCGAGGCGGCAAAGCTCCTCGAGCGCTACCCGGAAGACGTCGCGGCGCGGGCGCTCGCGCTGGTGAATCCGGCGCTCACGGTCGACATCCTCGCTCTCCTCCCCGAGACGCGCCGCCAACGCATCGCCGCCGCTGACCTCTCCGGCCGCAGCGAGCAGTGGATCACCGACCGCAACTACCCGGCGAATACCGTGGGCCGGCAGATGGACAAACCGCTGGCGGTCTTCGCCCCGGAGACGACCGTCCGCGAAGCGACCGCCCGGCTGCGCGAGCTCGCGAAGCGCGCCCGCCTGCATCTCGCCTTCGTGACCGAGGGCGACGGCAAGCTCCTCGGCGTCTTCGCCTTCCGCAGTCTCCTCTTCGCCGAGCCGGACGCGCCGGTCGCCTCGCTGATGAATCCCGAGCTCGCCTCCCTCCGGCCGGAGATGAGCCTGCTCGAGGCGACGAAGGCGATCGTCGCGAAGCACCACCCGGCCTATCCGGTGGTCGACGGCGCCGGCAAGCTCATCGGCATGATCCGCGCCCGGACGATCTTCGAGCAGGAGGCGTTCGAGATCTCGGCGCAGGCCGGAAAGATGGTCGGCGTCGAGGCCGAAGAGCGCGTCTCGACCTCCTGGCTGCGCAGCTTCCGCTTCCGCCATCCCTGGCTGCAGCTGAACCTCCTGACCGCCTTCGTCGCCGCCGGCGTGGTGAGCGTCTTCCAGGAGACGCTCGACCAGATCGTGGTGCTCGCGGTCTTCCTGCCGGTGCTCGCCGGCCAGTCGGGCAACACCGGCTGTCAGGCGTTGGCAGTGACTCTGCGCGGTCTCGCACTGGGCGAGATCGACCGCCTGCAGGCGAAGTCGATGTTCAAGGAGGCCTGGGTCGGGGTCCTGAACGGCATCTTCGTCGGCCTGGTCGCCGGCCTCGGCATGTACTTCTTCGCCAGGAGCCAGGGGAGCGCGTCGCCGTTCCTCCTGGGGCTCTGCGTCTTCCTCGCCATGATCATGAGCTGCGCCGCGAGCGGCGTCTCCGGCGCCACCATCCCGCTCATCTTGAAGAAGCTCGGCGCCGACCCCGCCACCGCCTCGAGCATCTTCCTCACCACCATGACCGACGTCGTCAGCATGGGCGCCTTCCTCGGCCTCGCCACCCTCATCGCCCGCTGAGGCTCTCACCGCCCAGTGAAATGTAGGATGCGTAGAGCGAAGCGAAACGCATCGATCGCGAGACAAGTCGGTCAAGTCAACGGCACGAACAGACGAATGGGGACACCCTTCAGGGTGTCCCCTGACCCGCATCAGGGGGCGACAGCGCTCCACGCGGTCGTGTCGCCGGAGACGAAGCCGTCGGCGAAGAGGCCGGTGCCGTCGAACAGCTGGTAGACGAAGAAGTCCCGGTCCGCGCCGTCCGAAACGCCGCCGATGAAGACGCTGCTGTCGGGTCCGGCGACGGCGAGGTAGCCGATATCGTCGCCGCCGCCGTCGTAGCGGTGCTCGAAGAGCTCGTAACCGCCGGGGCTGTAGGCGACGGTCATGAAGTCCATGCTCGTGCCGTTGTCGGAGCTGCCGGTGACGAAGAGAGTCCCGTGTGAGCCGAGAGCCGCCGTGCCCGCATAGTCGTCGCCGCCGGGGATTCCGCCGCGTTCCTTCGACCAGAGGAGCCCGCCGGCGGCGTCGTAGGCGACGGTCATGAAGTCCGGGTCCGAGTAGTCGGTCTTGTAGGTCCATCCGGTGACGAAGGTTCGACCGGCTGCGTCCACCACGATCGCCGTGGCAACGTCCCAGCCGCTCGCGGCACTGTCGGCGATCGCCACCCAACGCTCCGTGCCGTCGGGCCCATACACCAGCGTCAGGACGTTCTCGTTGACGTAGGGGTCGGTGTAGCCGGTCGCCGCGACCCCGCCGTCCGGCGTCGGGGCGAGAGCCAGGATGAAGTCCGACACTTCGTCATCGCTATTGTGGGACTGCCACCAGAGGCGGTTGCCGAGGGCATCGTAGGCCACCGTCAGAGTTCCCGCAGGGCCCCCCCCGACGTTCGTCGAACCGCCGACGTAGACGGTTCCCGTCGTGCCGAGCGTCAGGCTGGACGTGAAGCCCGCCCGGAAAAGCCCCGGCCCCCACTCGTCCGACCAGACTTCGTTGCCGCCGCTCTCGTAGGCCACGGTGAGCATTCCCGGAGCGGTATAGGTCGCGGTCGTATCGGAGGTGCCGGTGACGACGATCAGGCCCTCGGCGGTCACCGCGATGCAGCAGGCGCTGTCGTCGCCGTGGGCCTCGCCGTGACGGGTGCGCGACCAAAGCTCGTCGCCGTCGCGATCGTAGGCGACGGTCAGGAAGGCGTTGCCGCCGAAGCTGCGGGTCGTGCCCGTCACGTAGACGTTGCCGTTCGCCGGGTCCACGGCGATGGCGGAAGGGTACGCCTGAGCGTCGTTCGGATTGGACTTGCGTGCCTCCCAGAGCTTGTTTCCCCAGGCGTCGAAGGCCACGGTCATGTAATCGAGCGTATAGCCATCGAAGGAGGTTCCTGTCAGGTAGACCCTGCCGTCGTAGCCCGTCGCGATCGCTCTGCGGCCGCGGTTGTCGGGCTGCGAGCCGGGCACGTCGTCGGCGGGGACCTCCGGTTCGCCGCGGGCCCAGAGCTCGTTTCCGCTCGAGTCATAAGCGATCGCCAGCACGTCGTCGCTCAGGTACTCCACGGCCGAGGACCCGATCACGAAAGAGGCGCCCGACGCGCCCGCCGCGACGCCGGCGACGGAGTCGCGCCGGCCCGGCGCGGGAGTCCGAATCCGGGTCCAGATCGCCGCACCCGTGGCGCCGGAGACTTTCAGCGTAAGGGCATGAACATCGTTCATGATGGCGCCGTAGTGTCTCCCTGTGACGACCACGTTCCCATCCGTCGCCACCGCCATGTCGGTGGCGGTCGAGCTCTCGCCGACTCCGTCGGGTACGGTAACGGCCCACCGCTCCAGTCCGGCGCTGTCATAGGAGACGATCAGCAGGGCACTGTTCGGGAGGCCGCTGCTCGGCGTGCCGGCCACGAAGACATTGCCGCTCGCATCGGCGGCGATCATCCAGGACTCCTGGTCGCCCGGGCCGCCTCGCGTCGCCGCCCAGAGCTCGGTGCCGGCGACGTCGTACGCCACGGTCAGAATGTCCTTTCCGGACGCCGCGGTCTCCGAGATGCCCGTCACGACGAATCGACCGTTACCGTCCAGGACCAGGGCATGGACGGAATCGTTTCGATTCTCGCCGGCGTCTCGCGCGCGGGCCCAGAGCTCCGCGCCTGAGGCGTCGAAGGCGACGGTCAGGAAGTCGTAGGGAGAGCCGTTCGACCTGCCCGCGACCGCCAGAACTCCGGTCGCGTCCATGGCCACGCAGCCGTCGTCGGGAGCGAGCTCGCGTTGGCGCTCCCACAGCAGGTCGCCGGTGCTGTCGTAGGAGACGAGGGATGTCCACTTCGTGCTGCCGTTGCTGATCTCTCCGACGACGACGACGCGCCCGTCGGCGTCCACCGCGACCCCCTTCGCGACATTCCACCGATACGCCGGGTTCTTGTTCGTTCGCGACCAGAGCTCGTTTCCAGCAGCGTCGTAGGCGACGGTCAGCATCCAACTGGCGGTCGAGCGGGTAGCTGTTCCGACGACGATGACATGCCCGTTGCCGTCGACGATGAGGTGAGCGGGTACGTCGTTGCTTTCGTTGAGCCCGTCTTTGACGCGATACCAGAGGAGATCTCCGGCGGCGTTCCTGGCGAGAGTCAGGAAATCCCGCCCCGAGCCGTTCCAGATTTCGCCCGTCGCGTAGATGTTGCCGTTCGGACCTTCCGCGATATCCCACCCTCTCGCGCTCGAGTCGACGAGGCCGCCGTCCCAGCGCGCCTGCCAACCGACGCTCTGGGCAGCGGCGGGCGAGACAACGAAGCCGGCCGCAAGCGCGAGCGCCATCGCCAGTGCCGCGGAGAGGCCGACAGTGAGAGTCCAGGTCGAGAACGGCTTCATGACAGATGTCCTTTGCGGACAGCTTGGATCGCTACGGAAGTGTACGCCCCGGGATGGACCGCGCGCCCATGAAGGTGTTGGCGGGGCCTCGTGCGTCCAGGGCCAGGCCTGGTCCTCCGCGACCGGGCAGGGCAGCGAAGTTTCTACTCCTCAACACGGGATCGCCGCGACTCCACTCGCGAGCTCCGCCCAGGGAAGAACTTCGATCCCGCGCCCGAGCTTTCGGGGCTCGGAAGCACCGCTGACGACGTACCCCCGTTCGAGGCCGAGGTCGCTCATGCACTGGCGCATCGCGGCGAGGCTCGGTGGCCGGATTTCGACGCCGAGCTTGATCTCGATCGGCGTAATGCGCCGACCGTGGACGAGCAGAAGGTCGACCTCGGCGCCGGCACTGGTGCGCCAGAAGTAGGCCTCCGTTCCCGGGCGCTCGAGGGTCGCTCGGCGGATCAACTCCTCGATGACCAGGCCCTCGAACGATGCACCTCGCCGGTTCCAGGTGGCGAGCTCGGCGGGATCACGCAGACCCGCCAGATGGTGCAGCAGGCCTGAGTCGCGCAGATAGATCTTGGGGCTCTTGGTCAGGCGCTTCTGGACATTCGCAAAGTACGGCTGCAGCCGACGGACGAAGAAGGTGCCTTCGAGCACGTCGAGGTCGCCGGCCACGGTATGGGACGAAACGCCCAGTGAGCGCGCCAGATCCGAGACGTTCAAGAGATTGCCGTGAACATGGGTCAGCATCTTGAGCAGCGCGCCGAGCCTTGTCGCCGGCAGCCGGACGCCAAGCGCCGGGAGGTCGCGCTCCAGGATCGTCCGCAGGTAGCTGTCGAGCCAGTCCCGGCGCGCCGCCGCAGAGCGACTCGCCAGCACCGCCGGGAACCCACCCCAGAACCACCGCGCCGACGCTTTGCCGGTCTCCGCGACTTCCGAGAGGCCGAACGGCGTCAGTTCGAGGAGTCCGATGCGCCCGGCGAGCGACTCGGAGGCTGAGCGCAGAAGAGACGGGCTCGCCGAACCGGTCAGGACGTAGCGTCCGTTGCCGCGTCTCGAGTCGATGGCGTGGCGCAGTGCCGGAAAGAGCGCCGGGAGGCGCTGTGTCTCGTCGATCGCAAGTTGCCCGGGGTTCGCCGCCAGGAATCCCTCGAGGTCGGCCGCGAGGAGGCTCGTGTCGGAAGGCCGTTCGAGATCGAGGTGCAGCCAGTCGGGCAGGGCCTTGCGGGAGAGGGAGCTCTTGCCGCACTGGCGAGGGCCATAGATCAGCACCGCCGGAAAGCGCCCCAGAAGCTCGCGCAGGCGGGCTTCCGCCTCTCTCGCTACCCACTTCATGCCTTGTATTTTTGCACTCTTGGTGCAAGATTACAAGGCAGAGGAGTCGAGGTTTACTCCCCTCGCCCCCCCGCGCCCGGCCCGATTCCGCCTCCACCATCCAGCCAGATCAAACCCGGCGGGTCGGCAACCGACGCGCCAACAGGTCTCCCCAGAGCTCACGGCAGCGCGGCGGCAGGGATTCGAGCCGCGTCTCGACCTGCGGCGCCACGGCCAATGCGAGTTTCGGGTCGGAAGCGAGCAGCTGCTGGATGTCCCAGGCGTCCTGGAGTCCGCCGGCGTAGAGCTTCAGCAGGACGAGGTCCGCTGCCAGCGCGATCGGCACGTGCGTCCCGAGAAAGGGCAATGCCGGCGCGCGCTGCAGGATCTCGCGCTGCCAGGCGTCGCGGCCGACCACCAGGTCGACTGGCCGGTCGCCGGTGCGTGAGATGTGAACGAGACCGGCGAGCGGTGCTTCCGGTCGCCCCTTGCGGATGCGGACGGAGATCGCCTCCGGCAGCTGGCCGGCCCAGAGGGTCTCGTCGAGGATCCGGGCTTCGACCACCAGAAAGTCGAGATCGACCGTCGACCGCGAAGCGCCCACGGTGGCGAGCGCGCCTGCGCCGATCAGCGCGTGGCGAACTCCGAGCCGGTCGAGAAGCTGCGACACCTCGACGGCGAGCGGGGTCACTGTGTCGGGGAAGGCTCGTCGAAGAGTGGAATGCGCCCGACCTGCCGGGTCGCCGAGAGTCGCGCGGCGGCCTCTTCCAGGGTAACCCCGTGAATGTCGGCATACGCCCGGCAGCCCTCGTCCCAGAGCCGGAAGGCCAGCGCAAGGCGCTCCTCGCCCGACAGCGCCCGGGTGTCCGCGAACGAATCCTCCGAACCGGCGGAGTCGATGGGCAAGCGCTCCAGCATGGCGATCACTGTACCAAAGCCCCCCA